>SMWS01000093.1 GCA_004356685.1 Deltaproteobacteria bacterium | reverse complement strand
TTTCTTAACAAAAAAGTTCGTTTTCTTAACGTTATTTTTGATAAGGCCATATTAAAAGAGGGAAAAAATAAACATATGGATACCTGATTAAATCATTCAGGTATGACAACCACTTTTCTGTCATTCCGTCATGTTTCCCCGATAAAAACTTTCGAGGACAGGCGTAGACGGAATCCAGTGTTTTTAAATATGGATACCCGATTAATATCCTCGGGCATGACAGCAATAATACAACATACACATAAACACCCTGAGCCTGTCGAAGGGCGTGATAAATATAATATTAAGCTTATGATTCGGATGAAGCTTTAATATGTTTCAGAACCCGTGTATGAATTTTTTTAATAATATAATCTGACCAGAGTTTCCAATACGATTCCGGCCACATTTTATTCTCATACCAGGTAGTTCCCTGCAGCAGTGTAGTGTTCTTGTCAATTTCAATGAGTTTGAACTGTCCTTTTTTAGATTTTAAAAACCCATTTAAATGAGCAGGATAAATTTGAGAATAGATGCTCAGTTCTTTCATAGGTGGTGGGCTGCTGGTAACTGAAAATTTTAACAGGTGAGGCTCATCCCAGACTTCAATTGGTTCTACAAATTTGCCTGTCGAAAAAATGCAATACCTAACTGTTCCAACTCCTTTTCCATCTATTTCTGCTTTTATAGGATAAGCAATTCCTGTTTTGAAAATAAATTCATCAGGTTCAGGAAGATCAGATGATAAAACCTCATCCCATACAATGTGCTTGCCGGCATTTATTACTATTGAACTTTGAACCTCGTTTAATGAAGGTTCAAGGTTTAAGCTAGATTCAAAGCCCAAAACCAGAGGGAAAATAAATATAGTTAAAAATGTAAGTGTCTGTTTTGTATATCTGTCCCATGAAATCTTTTGAATCCAGTATCCGATAAGAGTTCCTATCAAGGTCAATATTACTGCTGGCAGCAGTGCCATAATAATGCAGATAATTCCTTCTAATGCTAATAGGACAAGAGCGGCAGCTGCTAGGAGAATCGTTGAAATCGATATTTTTATGCATTGGCTTAAACGTTGTTTCTTTTCCAGGCTTGCAAGCAGCGAGGAATAAAACCCAATCAAAAATGGAAGAGCTAAGAACAATGCCCATCCGTATATCCTAAAGATTTCAGTGCTTAGAAATATCATTAATACCGCAGAGCAAGCAACAAATATAACTACCAATACAGTATTAAAACTTCGGGGCTGTATTTTATTTGCTTTGAATAATTCATTTAAAGGATCTTTATTATTGTCCATGATTATTTAATTTGAGAGCAGGTTTTAAGAATTTAGTTTTTTCCACTCATTACATAAGTCTACTGCGGCTTCAGGCCATGTTGGGTATTGAAATTTAAATCCTCTATCACTGAGAATCTTGGGGACTACATACCTGCTTTTCAAGACTAGTTCTGTTTCAGTTCTGAGTAGGAAAGTTCCTATTTCTAGCATTAATTTGGATGCGGGAAGACCAATTCGAATTCCCCAGGCACTGCGAAGTGCTTCCATAAAATCTTTATTTGAAAGAGGGCTTGGAGAGCAGACATTTATAAAGTCTGAAATATCCTCGTTATCAATAATCCAGTAAATGCACTTAATAAAGTCTTCATAGTGTATCCAGGAAACAAACTGATCGCCACTTCCGATTTTACCTCCGAGACCAAATCGAACAAGCCGTAGCAAAATATCAAAAATGCTTCCACTATCGGGATTCAATATGATGGATGAACGCAGCTTTACTTTACGTGTGTGAGGAACTTTGGCTTCGTCCAGTGTCCTTTCCCACGATGTAGCTACGTCTATGCTGAAATTCCAGGTATCCGGCACATTGGGTTCATCTCCGCCTATGATTCCTGTGAATTCATCATTGGGTTTTTCATAACTATCTTTATAAATGGTTGCTGTGCATGCCTGCAGCCAGGTCTTCGGCGGATTATCACATTGCTGAATTGCTTTACCAATAACACGCGTTGAATCTATTCTGGAGTTCATTATTAGATGGCGGTTTTTTTGATTGTATCTGCAGTTAACTGAATATCCCGCTAAATTTATAACAACATCAGCTCCGTCAATTTGCTCAACCCAGCTCCCTAAACTTTTTCCGTCCCATTTTACTGTATGCCACTTACAAAGCTCTGGGTTTCGGCTAAGTACGGTTACCCTGTGCCCGTCTTTTGTAAATGCTCTTGCCAGTAACGTTCCGACCTGTCCTGACCCGCCTGGAATTACAATCTTCATTTTTATTTACCTCGCTTAGTTTGACTTAAACAAAAACTGCCAGTCCGTATGTGATTGTTAAATACAAAAAAGCCAGAGTGAGAGTGTTATATCCAAATTTCATAGGGCCGGTTTTAAGAAATTCGGGGGTCTTGAAAATAAAAGACTGTATGAACAGCCTTGCAAACCAGAATATAGAAATAAAACCACAGATATATTTTCCCGCTTGATTTCCATTAGTAAGAAGCTCTGATTTAAAAATAGAAAATAGGGCAATGCTTAAAACTGTAAGGCAAATAAAAAACCCATAAGTCCAAACAAGGCTTTTGAAAAAAGGATCACTACTGCTAAGATTTTTCTTCCAATTTGTCACCTTTGGTACCTGTGAAGCCGCAATCAATATTAAGAGCTGGATAAGCCCTGCAGCTATTATCAGATTGTTTAGATTTAGCATACTAAACACCTCCTATAGAATTTATTTGATATAAAAAAGGAATAAAGACTTTTTCGATAAAAGTTTTATGAAATAATAGACTGATGGGGGCAAAGACAACAGTGAGTGCGAAGATTCGACCTCTCAAACTATTTTCTAACCCCAACATATTCCCGAACCTTGATCTCTCGATGAACAGTCCGATTGTCTGAATTATGAAATAAAGAGTCGGCAGGCCATAACCACCATTTGCCGGGAATGAAATCACCAGTTCATGAATCAATCCTGATAAAACAAAAACGATTATGGTTGCGTAACCAACGCCAATTTTAGGGGCCAGTGATCTTAATATGTAGCTTCTTGAAAGGTCTCTGTAAGCGAGATTCCACCTATTGCTCCAAAAATCTGTAAGCGAAACAGAATATAAGGGGGAATTGATAATCGATTTTACATTTATACCCAGTTTATTCCAAATTATTGCGAGCAGATGAAATGACCCGAAATGAATAATAAGCCCCAGTCCCGCTAAGCCTACCCATCCTCCCAGTATATGATTTTTAAAATAAACTTTTTCAGTTATTACATAAACCAGAAATAACCCAATTAGAATTTTTGAAATGGTTTCCAACCAGAGTTTGTTTTGAACTTCGAGCTTGTTGTTATCTGTGAGAAAACGTTTAGCATCCATACCAACCCAGCCAAACAGGTATAAGACTGCCCTTAACTTGCTTACATTAGGACTATTATTTAGTGCGTCTACAAGTGTAATCCATTTGCATGACAGGAAAATAGAATATGCAAAGATCCACATAAACTGCCATTCTTTGACAAAAGGCTTTGTTATAAGCCCCGCTATTATAAAAACAGCTGCTGGTAAGAATCTTTGCAAATTCGATATGTATTTATTTTCAGTCATTTCTGTAACTAACGAAATATTAATTTAAAAAAATTTTATTTAACTTTATCTAGGACTTTTTTTACTCCGCTTTTTAATTTTATTAATCTCATAACATTATCAGTTGATATGGTGCTCATTTGATTGTACCAGCCAACTCTTTTAATTTCTTATTGGCATATTCTTTTTCATCTGATTTGTTGGCGGAGTTCAGAACACACACTCTAAGTACTGTAAGCGTTGGATCAATTTCTCTCTTCTTCTTTTCATCCAAGACTATTCCTGCCATTGTTATCAGGTTATGTAGATTAACCATTTAATTTACCTCTTTTAATTTTCCTACTTAAAGTGCATTGATTTGGTATAGAAATGGCAACATTATTTTTTCTATAAAAGCTTTGTGAAATAAAAGACTAAATGGTCCAAATATCACTAAAAATGCGAAAATTCTGCCTCTTAAAGCATTCATAAGACCTAGCTTTTTCCCGATTTTTGATCTCTCAACAAATAATCCAATTATTTGTATTATGAAATACAGTGTTGGCAATCCATAACCGCCATTTGCCGGGAATGAAAGTATGAGTTCATGGATTAAACCAGAGATTAAGAAAACTATTATCATGGCATATGGAACTCCAATTTTTGGAGCAAGTGGCCTTAATATGTAATTTCTAGAGAGATCACGAAAAGCGAGGTTCCACCTGTTACTCCAAAAATCTGTGAGTGATGTAGAATATAGTGGAGAATTTATAACTGGTTTTACATTTACACCAAACTTATTCCAAATTAATGCTATTAAATGAAATAATCCAAAATGCATAAAAATCCCAAAACCGGTTAGACCAATCCATCCTCCTAATAAATGATTTATTGAATAGACTTTTTCAGTAATTACATACATCAGAAATAACCCAATTAGAATTTTTGAAATGGTTTCCAACCAGACTTTGTTTTGAACTTCGAGCTGCTTATTATCTGTGAGAAAACGTTTAGCATCCATACCAACCCAGGCAAACATGTATAAGACTGCTCTTAACTTGCTTACATTAGGACTATTATTTAGTGCGTCTACCAGGGTAATCCATTTACAACAAAAGAATATAGAAAATCCGAAAATCCACATAAACAGCCATTCTTCAACCAAGGACTTTGTTAGAATACTTAGAGTTAGAAGAACAATTGGAGGCAAGAATTTTAGGGAATCGGGAATTTTTTTAAATGAATCTTCATTGCGATTACCTTCATATGAAATATTCATCGAATTTTTTGAATTATTTTTATTTACAGTCATTTCTGTAATTATCGAAATATTAATTTAAAAAAATTTTATTTAACTTTATCTAGGACTTTTTTTACTCCGCTTCCTAATTTTATTAATCTCATAACATTATCAGTTGATATAGTGCTCATTTGATTGTACCAGGCAACTATTTGTTCAAAGTACTCAAGCATCTCTTTTAATTTCTTATTAGCATATTCTTCTTCATCTGATTTGTTGGCTGAGTCCAGAACACAATCTCTAAGTACTGTAAGCGTTGGGTCGATTTCTCTCTTCTTCCTTTCATCCAAGACTATTCTTGCCATTTCCCAAACATCTTTTTCAGATTCGAAATAATCTTTTCTATCCCCAAATTCATGAATGATTTTTACAATCCCCCAGCTCTGAAGCTCCTTTAG
>SMWS01000092.1 GCA_004356685.1 Deltaproteobacteria bacterium | reverse complement strand
TTTTTAACTCTACCGGCCAAGAAACTTGTTAAAAAACCAAAACCTGTACCTACTTCAATTACCAAATCCGAAGGTTTTAAATCTGCAATTTCTTCTATCTTTAGTAAAACATTCTTATCAACTAAATAATTCTGTCCTAAACTCTTTTTGGGGTGAGATTTAATTGAAGCATAAAAGTTCTTGTAGTCTTTGATTTTCATTGAAAAAACTTGTAGGAGGGTAAATTTAAGGATTGATGACTAAATAGAATAGAAGCTTAATTATTTGGTAAACTTTATTATTTTTTCCCCTTCTTTTATCATGCCAAGTTCCTGACGGGCAATTATTTCAATATAAGCTTTATCTTTTTTAAGTGCTTCAATCTTTAGTTTCAGCTGCTCATTCTCTTTTTCAAGAACACTGCTATGAATAACTATTTTGTCATTTTCATATTGTAAAATCTCCAGTTTGGAAATCTCTTCTATAAATAAAAAGGAGAAAATTATTGTTATGCCAAGGATAATACTTATTCTAATTATATTGATAAGCATTTAAAAAAGAATTGTTCCTCCGCCTAAAAAGGGGTTAGATCTTTTTTCAATCTCGATTGTAGTTACAGGACCATGACCTGGGTATACCTTGCTCTCCGGTGGATACACCATAAGTTTGCGGTTTATAGAGCCAACTAATTCTTCCATAGATGTTCCGCCTGTAAGATCAACCCTGCCGACACTGCCTGCAAACAAAGTGTCTCCTGATATAATATGTCCGTCAATTACAAGACAAATGCTGCCCCATGTATGACCTGGCACATGAAGAACCTCGGCCTTATACTTTCCAATTTCCACTATATCCCCTTGTTCAACAAATTCGTCTATTTCAGGTACCTCAACACCCGAAAATTCCGGGAATCTAAGCGCAGATTCTGGAAGTATATCGAGAACAGGTTTTTCTTTGGGATGGAGATAGAACTTTGCGCCCAGTGCGTCTTTTGCTTCCTGCACCCCAGAAGCATGGTCTATGTGTGCATGGGTATTAACAATTTTATCAATTTTTAAATCAAGGTTTTTTATTTCTTCCAGGACTTCGCTAAGCTGAGCACCAGGATCAATTATTATCCCTTCTTTGCTCTCTTCGTCTGCTATTATATAGCAGTTTGTAAGAAAGCTTCCACCTGTTATACATTGTATTATCATAGGATAGTATTTTTTATTAAATTAAAATTCTATACTAAATTTACCTAGCATGCTTGAAGCTGTAACTTCTTTAATTTGGACTTTTGTGACATTCGCCATTTCTGGACCGATGTTGCACCACTTTATGAATTCACTGATTGCTTCTTCACTCCCTTCAGCTACTGCTTCAACGCTACCATCCTTCTTATTTCTCACCCAACCTTTTAAACCCAGACTCAGTGCTTTTTGCCTAGTCGAAAAACGGAAATTCACTCCCTGTACAATGCCGTGAATAATTAGATGGATCCTTTTAATAGATGGCATCTTAATACGGATTAGCTTACCAAAACGTCATTTTGCTGTCAAACACGATTAAATTTTAGAAATTGCACTATTGAAAATAACTGGACTTTATAATCAGTTAGAGTTAGATTGACAGCTAAAATTACTGTATGTATTTTGTTTGATTAATATGAACTACAAAGCCTGGTTTCAATGTATAGATGAGCAGTGTGGGCAGACTTACCCGCTAAATGAAATAGTTTACAAATGCAAATCGTGCGGGAATTTGCTCGAAGTAATGCATGATATGGAGCTACTTAAAAAGAAATCTCCTAAAGAATGGAAAGAGCTCTTTGACAGCAGGTACAGAAGACAATCATGGCCATTTGGAAGTTCCGTCTGGGGAAAAAAGGAGTGGGTCTGTCCGTATGTTGAATCGGAAAATGTAGTTTCAATGTACGAAGGGGCAACAAACTTATTCTGGGCTGAGAGATTCGGAAAACAAGTTGGTATTGAAGATATCTGGTTAAAGATGTGTGGAAATAGTCATACAGGATCGTTTAAAGACCTTGGCATGACTGTGCTTGTTTCCGTTGTTAAGCAGATGATGAGCGAGGGAACAGATATCCCGGCAGTTGCCTGTGCATCAACTGGTGATACATCTGCCGCACTTGCTGCATACTGCGCGTCTGCAGCAATTCCTTCTATAGTATTTTTGCCAAAGGATAAGGTTTCCATCGCACAACTGGTACAGCCTTTATCAAACGGCGCACTCGTACTTTCCATAGATACTGACTTTGACGGGTGTATGGAACTAGTTCAAAGAATTTGTACTGAACACAATATTTATCTTGCAAACTCTATAAACTCTCTCAGAATCGAAGGACAAAAAACAATAAGTATTGAACTTTGTCAGCAGTTTCAGTGGGATTTACCTGACTGGGTTATTATTCCTGGAGGAAATCTGGGTAATATTTCTGCGCTTGGAAAAGGTTTTCTCATGATGTACGAGCTTGGACTTATAAATAAGTTGCCAAGACTGGTATGCGCACAGGCACAGCAGGCAAACCCACTTTACCTTAGCTACTTAAAAGGGTTTAAAGAATTTCACCCCGTAAAGGCAAAAACAACTTTTGCAAGTGCAATTCAAATTGGAAACCCTGTAAGTGTTAATAAAGCCATAAGAATTTTAAAAAGATTCGATGGGATTGTTGAACAGGCAAGTGAAAATGAACTGGCAGATGCCGCAGCAATGGTCGATAAAACCGGCACATTTAACTGCCCTCACACAGGCGTTGCTTTGGCTGTTTTTTTGAAACTAAAAGAAAAGAAAGTTATTAAACCTTCCGACAAGATAGTTATAATCTCTACTGCACACGGCTTAAAATTTGTCGAATTTAAGATTGGCTATCACAAAGATCAGTTTGAAGGATTAAATCCACATTTTAGCAACAGACCAATTGAGCTGCCTTGTGATTTTGATGCAGTTAAAGATGCGGTGTTTAGCAATATCCAGGCATCTTAATTCCAAGTGTCTTAAGAGAACTATTAAATAATAGATAAATCTGCTATAATTAGAGATGAGTGGGCCATGACTGGAATAAATTCGCAGTCATGGCCTGTTCGATGGGGGAAAAAACAACTCAAACTTTTTATATTAACTAACTTCCAAACCTGATTAGTACGTCTACCAAAAAACCTACATTATCAGCATAATCGTCACTGTCTTCGCCTAGAGGGATTTCAACTCCAGCTCCCACACTAAAAATCTGGCCTCCGAATCTGAATCCGGGAGTTAAAAATGCTTCTGTTCTATTTTCATCAAATGAAGTCGAGGATACTGCCATTAGCTCAACTAGAAAGGCTGTCGCAAAGGGTACAGGTAAATGAGGGGTTACACTTGCAGTACCACCGTATCTTAAAATTAATTCTGTGTCGTCACCTTCTATTTCTTCAGCACTTGTAATAATATCAGCCCCAAAATTAGCCTGAAAAGCATAGATGTCTTTTCCTATTCCAAACACGGCATAAGGTCTGATTGTAAAAGCATCATCGACAAAAGATGAGAAATCTTTGAAGTATGTGCGAGCTCCCATAGCGGCTAAATCATTATCAACAGTCGGGAGAAAAGCTTCTATGCCACCTGTAAGAACCGCGGTATTACCTTCAAAAAGTGTAGTTTTACCGCCTATTGCTATATTTCCTAGAGCAAAATCATCTTCATTAGTAGGATCAACATCGGTAATACCGGCAAAAGGAATCCTTGTATATAAAGATGCTTTATTATCATGGATATTTACGTCTACTCTTATTTCATTTAAATAAAGGGCATCCTCTAATTCCAAGTCAATAATCTCGGTACTAAGTTTGAGGCCGGTTATTGAATACGGATGCTCTAAAAAGAAAGATTGTGGTATATCCACACCAGCAGAGCTAGCTTGCTTAATTGGCGCCGAAATCAGCAACACAACGAGTAAAAAAGAGAATATTATTGGTTTAAATATCATATTGCCAGTAATTTGTTTAATCATCCTCCAAAACCTCCATCTCATATTTAAAAATTAAGTTGTAATGATATTAATATATTTTGAGCAACAATTCAAGTAGTTTATTAAATATTTTTAAAATTTGTCAATAATCTCTAAATTGGTTATTTTATTTCATATATGAAATTTGAACTAAAAGGTTTGTATGTAATTACAGATAAAAAACTTATAGAAAGACCTTTTTTTATAGAGTCTGTAGAAAAAGCTCTGTCTGGAGGAGCTAATATTCTGCAGTTAAGAGAAAAAGAAACCGATTATGATGAAATTGTTTATTTAGGCAAAGAATTATTAAAAATATCCAGATTATACTCAGTCCCTTTAATTATTAATGATTCTCCCCAGCTTGTAAGAGAAATCGGCGCAGATGGAGTGCACCTGGGAAAAGGCGATACTACAATTGAAAACGCCAGAAATATTATCGGAGAAGATAAAATTATTGGAGTATCGTGTTATGGACAAATAGAAAGAGGATTGGATGCGCAAGTTAAGGGTGCTGACTACGTTGCTTTTGGAACACCTTATAACACTCCTACCAAACCCGGCAGAAAACCCACATCTTTTTCTACTCTAAAAGAAGCAAAAGCAAAGATTACAAAAATTCCCATATTTGCAATCGGGGGAATTACTAAAGAAAATGCACAAGACGTACTAGCAACAGGTGTTGATGGAATAGCAGTTATTACGAGTGTGTTCGGTTCGGATAATCCAAAGACTGCATGCATAGAACTGTCACAAATATTAAATAATTGAAACAGCTTGAAGAAATATTTATTTTTCTTTATCAGTACTAAAAACCTGAATCGTTGAATCAGCAAGACCAGCTGCTATCAGAGAACCATCGTTTGAAAAAGATATTGACTCAACTACTTCATTAACTTTGCTATAAAACCAAATTCCTTTCGAATTTATATCCCAGACAGCTATGTTCTTTTCTTCATCTCCTGTTGCAAGATAATTTTTATTAACATGAGAATCGGCAGCTCTCATCCAATATGATTTAAATCCGGATTTTTCAAAAATAGTGTTACCTTCGAGGTCTAATAGCATAATCCCGGATTCTGCTGCTGATTGCGTATCGAAAACAATATTTTTATTGTCGGAGGTAAAGAAAATGCTCCAAACTCCTGCTACTGCTCCGCTCTGCCTTTTATCATATTTAAGAATTGATTGTTGATTTGCCGAAGCAAGGTCCCAGATTTCAATAATAGTTTCGTGCCTGCGTTTGTCTTTATGGTAAATACCTTCAGCCGCCGCAACCTTTTGTCCATCTGAAGATATAGCTAACCCATTTCTAACCGGCAAAGCAGTTTTAATCTTAGATTTTAGGATCTTCGATTTTAAGTCCCAAATTTCAATTTCGTTGGTTCCTGAACTCAGGGCAAGTGTTTCACAATTTTTATCCATTGAAGCCAGTTCATATTCTCCGTTTGTTAGAAGTTTTTTATGACCGGAATGTATATCTATTATATATATCTCATTATTTATTTTAGTTATTAAAAGATCCTCACTGGCACAATAACTAAACAACTTATCTGTCTCAGTTAACAGCGTCATAGATTTTTCATTTAAATCCCAAAGCTCAATTCTGCCATTATTTAGAAGAGTTATTATTTTGGAACCATCGCTGTTAAAACCGATCTTGATAGCCGCATTTCCCGGCTCTTCGTTAACCTGTCTGGAAACTTTTTCCCCAAGCTGATAAAGATAATTCAGTTTCTTACTTTTAGCCCGGGTAAAATAAAATGAGAGGATTAATATGAAAGCTACAATTATTAAAAATGCAGATATAAATACTATTTTGGTTTTATTCATTGGCTCAAGATTGTAAATAAATATTAATAATTAGCAATTAAGATATTGATAATATGTTTTATTGATTTAATAAATTATTGAAGCCCTTTTGTGCTTCAGTTACAAATTCCCTAACAATCCTCAAACTCTTTTTTCCGTCTGGACTTTCTACTCCTGTATGAGAATCTACCCCTGCAGGTTTAACTTTCAGTATAGCCTCTCTAACATTATTCGGGTTTAAACCCCCGGCTAATATAACGGGCTTCGGTGATAATTCTACTATCTTGCTGCTAATCTCCCAATCATGCGTTTTCCCTGTAGCGCCGGTTCTTCCAGTCTGTGGGTCATAGGTGTCCGTTATAAACATATCGACATATGGTAAGAAATTCTTAATCTGCAAGCCTAAATCTTTAAGGTTATATTCTTTTACAATCAGGCTTTTAATGACTAGTAAATTTGGAGAAGACCCTTTTAGATATTTAACTTCATTCAATTCTATTTCCCCATGAAGCTGAATTGTGTCTACATCCAAATATTTACAAAATTTGGAAATTTCTTTTGCTTTTTCCAGGTAAGTAATTAATACAGGTTTGGATTGAGGTTTAATTTTACTGATTATTAATCTAGCATCTGCTTCAGATATATCTTTCCTGCCGTCTTTAAGTCTTAGAGGAAAACCGATGTATTCAACTCCCTGATCTACAAGCATCAATGCTTCTTCAAGGTTAATTACCCCGGCGATTTGGATTATATTATTTAACAATTATATTCCAGAATAAATATAGAAGGGCTATATATGACACTTCTTAATATTTCTTTTGATTGTCTTAATACTAAAAATTAAACAAATTATGAACATTAGAATAGCTACTAAATATTCTATTGATCTAATAATAGATGGTGATTTGATTCCTATAAGGTTTTCAATTTCTGTATAACATCCATATTCTCTGCCTGTGATACTATCGGCAAGGTAGAGCGAAAATGTATTAGCGTCATTAAATAAAAAGATTGAAATGGAAAACAAAAGACAGATTAAGATAATTTTAGGCATTTTCGGGCTTTAATCTTTTGCCATTTTTATCAAAGAATTCTTAAACCCCGCTTTCAACATCTATTCCTTCGTAGTTTGTCCTTACTTCATCTATAGTATCAACAATTTCTAAAGACCCGTCTTC
>SMWS01000091.1 GCA_004356685.1 Deltaproteobacteria bacterium | reverse complement strand
TAGAGAGGATATGCTGAATGGAAGCGAGGAACTTTACAGAGAACATTTAGAAGATCTTATCGGTAAATGGAATGGGATAATGGGTGAGGAGCAAAAAGATCACAGGATTGAAGTAAACACCATGCTGCCTTTGGACAAATTGACTGATATACTGGCTACTATGATAATCTCAAACGTTTTTGACAGGCAGGGTTTGCTTGAAGAATCATATGCTATAAAAAGAGCTGAAAAACTTATTGATTATATACAGACAAGATTAGAGATACTTAAACGCATTTCCAATATCAGGGAGGGTATTGTTAAAACCAGAAATCTTAATTGACCATTATTAATTAAGTAAGAAATCCAGTACTTCTTTATCTACTTCTTTTTGATATTCTCTCCAGAATCCATGCCCTGCTTTAAACCCAACTAACTTGGAATTTGGTATTAATTTGGCAAGTACACGTGAATTTTTGGGTGAAGTTATAAAGTCATTCTCACCGTACATTACGAGCGTTTCTGCTTTTATTTTTGGTATAAGATTTAGAATATCATGGTTTTCACATGCCCCACTTTGCATCAAATAGCCTGTAAGGTTTTCTTTTGATTCTGAAACTGTAGACATATTTTCTTTTATAGACCCAATATTGTTTTCTATGTAACTCCTTGAGTATCCTAAAAAAAGCGCAGTCAGCCATACGGTCTTCATGCCTGCTTTTGTAGCAATTTCCCTTCCGGTTTTTATAATCTCATTTCCCACTTCATCACGGCAAGCGGTTGAGCATCCCATTACAAGCTTTTTTACTTTCCCAGGATATTTAATACCAATCCATTGTGCTATCATTCCACCCATTGATTTTCCAATAAAGCTGGCACTTTTGATTTTAAGGCTATCAAGAAGGGCAACAGTATCATCAGCCATCATCTCTATTGTATATTGGGTATCCGGTTTATCTGTTTTGCCCATTCCCCTGTTATCAAAAACTATTACTTTAAAATACTCTGAATAGATAGGGATTTGTGTAGCCCAGCTTTGCAGCTGACTTCCAAGCCCTCCAATTAGAACAACAGGTTCACCCTTTCCATGGACTTCATAATTAATGTTTATACCGTTTGCTTTTATTAGTGGCATATTAGGTTTGCTGTCTGATTTGTTCTAAGTACTCTTGGAGTATTATTACGGCTGAAAGCTTGTCGATCACTTTTTCCCTTTTTTTCCTGCTCATATTAGCTTCTAAAAGATATTTCTCGGCATCTGCAGTGGTGAATGTTTCATTAATAAAAACTATTGGAAGTGATAATTCTTTTTCAATTTTATTTGAGAATTTTTTAATTATTTCACCGTTTTTACTTACAGTTCCATCTGTATTATAAGGTATGCCAATTACCATTTTTTCAATTTTAAGTACTGATGTAAGATTCTTTAGTTTTAGAATATCATTTTTTGTTTCGGTTCTTTTTAGCGTTTCTATTCCATTTGCGGTTATACCCATTTCATCACTTACGGCAATTCCTATACGTTTTGTTCCTACATCGAGTGACATAATTCTCATATTAGATGTTAAAAAGTATATAAGAAAAAAAGCAAATATATATAAAAAATATGGGGAATTTATTTAAGTTTGATAAAAAATACTGAAATTTGACAAAATATGCAACATGGCTGATACAAAATTTGGTTGCTAAAAAAATCAAATAAAATTTATTTAGTGATTACAGTATGTTAGCTCTGATAATTAATGGCATGTAATTTTCTATATATTAGATGAAGAATGAGGGTATATTCCGTCCTTAAAATTGTTTTTAGGTTGAGATAAATTGGAAACTATAGGAAAAGTAATAAGTTTAATTATCATAACACTAATTGGCGCTGGCGGTGCTGTAGTTCACATCCTTGAATCTTCAAATTCTAAGGTTTTAGATAATACTAATCAGAAAAGTAGTTATTCAGCCAAGCCGGATGTTGAAGTTCAGTCTTATAGAAGAGAACTAAGAAAAAATTTCAGTTTAGAAGTTCCCAAAAATACAGTCAGTAGCACTACAAAACAGAAATCTTTATGGTCTAAGACCTACAATACAGATCAAATATTACTAGATTCAAAGATACGTCCCAAAATTGTTGATCTTTCTAAAAATAATTCGTTTCATAAACTAAATTCTGAAATGAAATATTGGTATAAGCAGTACAATATCCTCATTAAAAACGCAAACAATAAACAAGCAGCTAAAGATGCATACAACAAATATAGAATATATAAAGAAGCGCTTAAGATAAAAAGAGCTTATAACTAATAGTATATTATATATTTGCCCAACATAACTTCATATTTTTTAAATCAAAATTTAGTTTTATTATTTATTTCCTTGTAGTATTCTATAAATTTATGCTTTATAATTTATCAAAAAATAAAAAGTAGAGGTTTATTTCATGAGTTTTCCATCTATAAGTATAACTTTAAATTCAAAAGAAATTGACAGGAAAACATTAGACCAGGAACTAATTGCAATCGGAAGAGATATGGATAATGATATTGTAATAAACAACTTAGCTGTCTCACGCTGTCATGCTATATTGCAGATACGTAATGGCAAGGTTACCGTAAAAGATATGGCAAGTGCTAATGGCACTTTTATAAATGGTCAGAAAATTGAGGAAAGCGTTCTAGAGCAGGGAGATCTAATGCTTATCGGAAAGCATATATTAAAGTTGGAGCTTGAAGAAAAGCCAGAAATTCCAGACAAACAGGGGAGAAAAGAAATAGATGACGGTACAGTAATTTTTGATGCTGAAACAAGAGATAAATTTTTAGAACAAATGAAGACTGAAAAAGAGTCAGCTGATCCCAGATTAGTGGTAAACGGAGAAGACGAAATTAAAATTAAAGGAGATTTCTTTACTATTGGTAAAAGGTATGACGCAGACATTAATATAAGTGGGTTGTTTATAAACGAACACCATGCGATTATTCAAAAACAAAAGGACGGATCGTTTAAATTAATTAATATGGGCTCTTTTTTAAAGCCTACTAAAGTTAATGGAAATGTGATAAAAGAAAAAATATTGCATAAAGGCGATATAATTCAAATAGGTAATTATAGGATAGTTTTTTCACAGTAGAAATTAAATTATTATGCAGGAATCAAGTTTATTCGTTTCTTATGGAAACAGTGATGTTGGTAGGGTTAGGAAAAATAACGAGGATTCATATTTATATAAAACATTTTCAATAAAAGGAAATGGAACTCCTGACGCTTTTTTGATGGTCGTAGCAGATGGTATGGGAGGTCATGCGGCAGGAGAAGTTGCAAGCGCAAAAGTCATTGAAGAGTTAGATAGTAATGTTAATGAAGATTCTCTAGGGAATTTGCCAGATATACTGAAGCAAATAATAGAAAACGCCAACCAAAAGATTTTTGATATTTCAGCAGAGAATAGAGAGTTGACCGGGATGGGTACTACATGCACTGCTATGGTATATCTTAATGATCTTGTGCATTTAGCCCATGTAGGAGATAGCAGGGCATACTTAATTAGAGACAAAGAAATCAGTTGTTTATCAAAAGATCATACTGTGGTCCAGGAGCTGCTCGAAGCAGGTAGTATCACTGAAGAAAAAGCCAGAACATCACCTGAGAGAAATATTTTATTGAGAGCTGTCGGCACTTCCGAACAGTTAGATGTTGATCTTTATTCACCTTTATCGACAAATGATGGTGATATTTTTCTACTTTGTTCTGATGGACTTACTGAGTATATAGTCGAACAGGAAATAAAAGATACAATAGTTGCTTATCCCATTGATAGAGTGTGTGATGAGCTTATAAGAATAGCCAATGAGAGGGGCGGGGCAGATAATATTACAGTACAACTGGCAATGCTAAAGGGTAAGCCAAAAATTAAAAGAACGCGTCAGATACTAAAAATATTTAAAAATATTTTGTTTGACGATTCGGTAACAACACTTAAATAATAAAATGTCAGATCTGTCAGGACAAAAAGTAGAAAATTACAAAATCATTGAGAGTATTGGTGTAGGTGGTATGGGAGAGGTGTATAAAGCTATTCACGAAACCCTGGACCGCGTTGTTGCCCTTAAAGTTATCCACCCGGAACTGCTGAGCAATGCTGAAATTATTAAGAGGTTTTATAAAGAAGCCAAAATCCAGGCCAAGATGACTCATCCCAACATCGTTACTGTATTTGATTTTTTAGAGATTGAGAACAGCTATTTCTTGGTAATGGAGTATATAGAAGGCGAAAGTATAGGGAAAATCGTAAAAAAACAGGGGCCTCTGGAAATTAATTTTTCGCTTAATATTTTCAAACAAATCCTATCAGGCATAGCACATGCTCACTCAAAAGGCATCATACATAGAGATATAAAGCCCAATAACTTTATTTTAACTAAGGGAGAAGTGAAAATTACAGATTTTGGGATAGCGCACATAGTTTCTGACTCTGCTCATACTGTTGCTGGCACGGTTTTAGGTACGCCAAAATATATGTCACCTGAGCAAATATTGGGGGAAAGAGTAGATCATAGATCCGACGTTTACTCTCTTGGAGTTTCATTTTATGAGATATTAACTGGTAAGGTTCCGTTTGGAAGCAACACTGGTTCTGACTATGAAATAAAGAAAGGCCACGTAGAACTTACTCCTACTTCTATTTGTGAAATTAGACCTGATGTATCAAAAGATTTGGAAAATGCAATCGCAAGATCACTGGCAAAAAAACCTGAAGCCAGGTTTCAGACTGTCGATGATTTTTTAGCCTCTTTGAAAATAGGCGTTTCGTCCGATTTGTCAATAAATATTAATACTATTAACAGTAGTGAAACTACAGCTCCAAATCTATATACAGACGATACTACCAGCGGTAGTGGCAGTCATATAGGTTTTGAAGATTTGGATGAATATGATGAAAGAGGGGAGATTGAAAAGCGGTTCTTCTCTCAAACTCTTTGTTTATTTTACCGTGAGAAAAAGACCGGGATTTTATATGTAGATTCAGATATTGAACTAAAGATCTATTTTTTACAAGGCAACATAGTCTTTTTGCATGGAAGCAATCTGCGTTATGCACTTGCCGAACTTTTAGTAAATCAATCAATAATAACCCGAGAAGAACAACAAACCGCTATTGCTTTTGCCAACGAAAGGGATATAAAAATTGGAGAAGCCCTTATAAAGATGGGAAAAATAAGTCCCCACCAGCTCTCATCTGTGCTGGAAGATCAAATAAGAAAAAGGCTTGTGGAAGGGTTTAGCCTGACCAGTGGTAAATTTTATTATAAAGATACTAACGTATTAAATTTGGAAGTTATGTATGATATTCACCCTCTTCAGGTTATTTATGATGCTGTTGAGAGGTCCGTTATTGAAGATCAACAAATATCAAGTCTGCTGAAAAAAGATGGTACCATACTGAGCAGGAGGTGGGGTTTAGCGCAGGACATTGCGACTTTAAAATTTTCTTCTCCTAAAGAACTTAAACTTGCCAATTTAATCAAAAAAGCTAAAACCGTAGGAGATTTAATCGAAATAAGCCCGTTAGATAAAGAAAATACGCGTAAATTTATATTTTTTCTTCATCTTGCAGAGTTTATTGACTTAAACGATGAAGATTCAGAAGATGAAAATGTTGAGAATATTATTAAGACAGAAAAGAATCTGGATGCTGATGCAGATGATTTAGAAGAGGTCTTAGAATCTGATATTTTAGACGATGAAGACAGTGTCGGCACTGCTGCCACAAGTAAACCCCCTGAAAAGTCGAGCCCAGATGACATAAGATTAGACGACATAAAAATAGAGATTAACTTTCCAGGTATTAAGCAAGAAACTAAACAGGATTCAGATGGTAAAGATATTGGCATTTCTCAAAAGGCTAATGATATTGATTATCAAGGTGAAAAAACAAAAGTTTTATCAAGTGAAGAAATCGAGAAGATTAGATCCGAAGTCAGTGGTTTTTCACAAAAGCTTGAAGGAGATAATATTGAAAATTTAAATATTGATCACAAACCTCAGCAATTAGATAATAATGTTGAGATTAGTACACCGACTACCAAAACCGGCTCTGATGAAATAAAATTAGAGATTAGTTTGCCCGGGCTTAAAGATGAATCTCAAGGGGGAGGATCAGTAGTAAAAGAGACTCTATCTCACAAAGATAACCAAATTGATGATGCTGAAAAAAAATTCAGTGAAGAAGACACTCAGATCTTAACTGAAGAGGACATCGAGCAACTAAGGAAACTGACAATTAAAGATTATAAAGATTAAAAGGCTGATAATTCTTTGTAAATTCTCATTAAAAAATAAACCTAAGAAACATTAAGTAAAATAGCAATAGCAACAATCCTTCTGTTTTTGCTATCTTAAAACCCGTTTTCATAATTGGTAGCAGAATAATTGAAAACAGAATCATTATACAAAATTCAAATTCTAAGAGATGTTGTTTCATTTCTATAGGTTTTAGTACAGAAATTATGCCAAGAATGCCTATATTGAAAATATTACTTCCTATGATATTGCCTATTATTATTCCTGACTCTCTTTTTAGCGCAGCAATTACAGATGTAGTAAGCTCCGGGAGGGAAGTACCTATAGCTACAGCTGTAATACCAATAAGAGCTTGACTTACTCCCAGACTTTGCGCAATCGATATAGCAGAGTCGACCAGCAGTTTTGCTCCAATACTTAGTCCAATAATTCCAAATACTATGTAAAGGATATTCTTATAATAGCTTCTATCAACTTGCACCAACTCACTAAACTCTTTTTCAATTTCTTTTGGTTCTTTAAAAGCGTCATAGCAGCTATATATGATCATCGAAATTAAAAGAATAAAGAGGATTGCGCCTTCAAAATGTTCTATTATTAAATTTTGTGATAATAAAAGCAGTAGAATCGAAATTGATATCATAAAAGGCAGTTCAACTTTGATAAGCGTAAGTTTAATGCTTATTGGATAAATTAAGGCGCTTATTCCCAATATAAGTCCAATATTAGCAATGTTGCTTCCCAGTATATTTCCCATTATTAAATCATTTGATCCTTTGAAGGCTGCAATAATAGACACTACTAATTCTGGTGCGGAAGTTCCAAAAGCAACTATAGTTAAACCTATCAGTACCGGGTTAATGCCCATAGCTCTTGCCAGACGAGAAGATCCTTTGACAAGACCCACGCCGCCTAAATAAAGGAAGATAAGGCCAAAGATGAAGACTGCCAAGCTATATAAAATTTGTTTTTCCATCTACATTTTACAATTTTGATATTTAGTAATCTGTCTGTACGAACAACTGCATGTTCAGTTTTATAAATTTATTATTTGAAATTAATTAGCGGATGCTTTAAAATATTAATTTTTAGCATTAAAAATTAGAAGATTTGTTTATAAAGCGAATTCGCACGGTTAAATAACTGCGTGACAATACTATCTTTATATGTTTATACTAAAAAAATAATTTTTTCAAATTCAGTAGGAGTAGTTTATAGGAGGAGTTTAAATGCGATTACTTTTCAAACCAAGAGGTTCCAAGTATGTAGGAGAAGGAACACTCCCATTTGGCACATTTGACGATACTACTCAGTGGCTGCCAGTTACAAAGTACCTGGAAATGGGTGCGGAGCAATTCCCGGATAAAACTCTGTTTCGCGTAGCTGATAATGATGGGAATATCAATGAAAGCTATACTTACAAAGAGGCTAATGAATGGGCAAACAGAGTCTCTAACGGACTGATGAATGACTATGGGGTGAAAAAGGGCGATAAGATTGGTATGTATATGATTAATTGCTCAGAATATGTTGCTTCAATAATTGCTATTCACAAAGCAGGCGCTATACAGGTGCCTATAAACAAAGACGAAAAGGGTGAGAGACTGGCATATATTATCAACTATTCCGATATGATTTCCTTAATAATAGACCAGGGAAGCATCCCATTTTTAGAAGAAGTGGCAAAGGATTTGAAGAATATAAAAAGTATTTTTGTTACCGGTGAAGGAACCATACCTTCTGAAATAGGCGGTATAAAAACAACGGCGTTTAGCAGTTTTAATAAGTCTTCAAACGCTAATCCTGGCATGAATGTGACAACTTCAGATTTAGAGCGTTGTATGTTTACTTCTGGTACAACGGGTATGCCAAAAGGTGTTGTAAGAGAACATGGCGGCGTAGTTATGACAGTAAGAAGTTATCTTCAACAACAGGGTGTAAGAAGTGGTGACGTGCTAATGAGTGTTCTTTCTTTAGGGCATGCCAATGCACAGGTTATGTGTCTGTTTAGTGCAATTGGATCGGGGGCTACAGCTGTGTTTTACCCTCGTTTTTCAGCTTCGGGTTTCTGGAAATGGGCATCAGAATGTGGAGCAACATGTGCAAATATGCTTGGAGCTGTAGCAGAATACCTGTGGGCAGCCCCACCTAGTGAATGGGATAAAAAACATAATATTAGAATAATGCTTGGTTCACCAGCGCCCAGAAATTTAGCTGAGTTTCAGGAGAGGTTTGGTGTAAGGGTTATTGATGGTTACGGCTCTACAGAAATGGGTATGGTTCTTTGGAAAGATGCAGAGGATCACAGACCCGGTTCTTCTGGTTATCCTATGGAAGGTTACTATGCTGAACTTAGAAACCCGCTTGTTCAGGACGAAGCAATCAGACCGTTTTGGGATCCTTTTGCAGATCCTACTCCACCTGAGGATGCAAAGGGTTTATTATATATTAGACCTATGATTCCACATACAACTCTAAATGAATACTTTAAAGATGACAAAAGAACAAAAGAGGCGTTTGACGACGAAGGTTTTTTTAATTCAGACGATCTATTTGCAAGGGGTATGGACGGTAGATACTATTTTGCCGGCAGGTACAGTAGAATAAGGGTATCCGGTGAAAATGTTGATCCTGTTGCTGTTGCCGATGAAGCTTTGAAATACGATTCTGTACAACAAGCAATTGCTGTAGGTATTAGGCTTCCAAATGTATCAGATGATGAGATTAAGCTCAACATTACTACTAAACCAGGGATGAGCTTTGATCCTGTAACGTTTTGTAAGTGGATGGCAGAACGAGTAATAGTAGCTATGGTGCCAAGATTTATTGAGGTTTATGAAAATGGTTTTCCAATGACAGCAACTCAGAAGGTTAAAGTAGCTGAGTTAAAAGATATCACAGATAAAACCTGGGATAGAAATAAAGCAGGGCTAAAATTCAGTGCTAGGAAATAGCTAAATAATAATAATTTTTAAAAGGAAGAAGGGAGTATCAAATCTCCCTTCTTCCTTTTTTTTTGCTTTATTAATAGGTTAAATATTAATATTCAGATGTTGGCATATTTTTTGATTTTATCTTAATGACAAACAATTACGACTACATAATAGAGTTTATCGATGTACATAAATCCTTTAATTCAAACTATGTTCTCAAAGGCATTAATCTTGGCATAAAAAAGGGGGAGAACCTTTGTATTTTAGGTGGTAGCGGGTCTGGTAAAACTGTAATACTAAAAGAGCTGTGTGGACTCATTAATGTTGATAAGGGGAAAATCTTAATAGAAGGGGAAGACATTACTGCTCTAAATGAAGATGAAACCATAAGAGTAAGAAAAAAGATAGGAATGCTGTTCCAAGGATCGGCGTTATTTGATTCTTTAGATGTTTATGAAAATATTGCCTTTCCAATCAGACAGAATTTTAATTATTCTGAAGATAAAATTAAATCTATAGTACAGGAGAATCTAAATATAACAGGTCTTGGGAGAATCGAAGATAAATATCCTTCTGATTTGAGCGGGGGAATGAAGAAAAGAGTGGCTTTAGCAAGAGCGCTTGCCATGAAACCAAAAATTCTATTGTACGATGAACCCACAACGGGGCTTGATCCAACAAACATTAAGCGCATAAATCAATTAATTAGAGATATGCAAGCTAAATTTGGTATTACAGCTATAATTATTACCCATGATATAATATCAAGTGCTTTTGAGGTATCAGATAAAATAGCATTTTTATATGAGGGGAAAATAATATTTTGCGGCTCAGTTGAGCAAACAAGAAATACTCAAATAAAAGAATTAAAAGATTTTATAGAGGGCAGATTTAACTAATTTGATTTATCATTTAATAATACCTAGTAAAAAGGAAACTTAATAATGACCAATATCCTGATTATCCATGATTCAAAGTCTTCTATGTTGTTGCTAAAGACATATATCATGTCTGAACTGAGTGATGCTGTAGTATCAGAAGCTTCAAGCATTAAACAAAGCGAGCAAATATTAGATACTAAAAAATATGACGTAATTATATGCGGCAAACAAATAGTAGAAGATGGTTCAAATGACTTAATGAATAAGATAAAATCAACAAATAGAAACTGCCCAATTATACTTATCACATCGGAATCCTCACAAAAAAAATTAAATGATTTTAAAGCTTCTGGAATAAATCATATTGTAACCTCGCCTTTTAGTTCGGTTGATCTTCGTTCCGTCATTTTAGAGGCTTGTGATTTAAGAAAACGCAGAGCACATGAAAGGATTAGTATTCCCGGAACTAAAATAATTGTTCATTTAGATCATCATGATTTGGGGGGAGAAGTCATTAATATTAGTGAGTCAGGAATACTTTGTGATTTCTTTGGTAAGAACATAAATAGTGAATTGATAAACAGCACTCAGATTTCGATTCTCTTCTCATCTAATTTTAAAAATGCCGACCTTAAAAACCTTTCATGCAAACTTTTAAGGCTCAATGTGTTAGGGTGGGATGATAATCTGTTCCCAGAGTGTTTGCCAAATCATATTAGAGTAGTATGGCAGATAATAAATATGTCCTTTGAAGATAAGAAAAAGCTTACAGACATATTAACACTTGCCGAAAACAATCTTAGTAAGCTGCATTAATGGTGACACTTTTTTCTACATAAAAAGGTATTTATTTTTTGAAAGAAATAACTTTATCAATTTAAAAATAAAGTTAATCTCCTAATAAATACAAATCTGCAGCATAAAAATAAACAGACTAATTTATCGTATGATTATTATTTAGAAGTTTTTCAAACATCTGTTTATCATTAGCTTTGTGATAGGCTTCTTCTGGGGAAACTTTATTATCTTTATATAACTGCATAATTGAGTTATCTAAAAGCTGCATGCCCAACTGCTTGCCTGTCTGGAGTACTGAAGGGATCTGAAAAATTTTACCTTCCCTTATTAAGTTTGATACTGCAGTATTAACAACAAGTATCTCCAGTGCGGCAGCTCTGCCTGGTTTGTCGGATCTTTTAAGCAGTTGCTGGCAAACAACACCTTTGAGTGATTCGGCGAGCATGGTTCTGATTTGTGCTTGCTGCTCTGCTGGAAAAGCATCAATAATTCTGTCTATTGTTTTAGGCGCTGAGCTTGTGTGTAGTGTGGCAAATACCAAGTGTCCTGTCTCGGCAGCAGTAATAGCAAGCTCTATGGTTTCTAAGTCTCTCATTTCCCCAAGCATAATTATATCCGGGTCTTCTCTTAAAGATGCTCTCAAGGCAGACGAAAATGATTTAGTATGAACACCGACCTGTCTGTGTTGAATTAAGCATTTATCACTCTGGTGAACAAATTCGATAGGATCTTCAATGGTTATAATATGGTCTGTACGTGTCGTGTTAATATGATTTATCATTGCTGCAAGAGTCGTAGATTTACCACTTCCAGTTGGTCCTGTAACAAGCACTAGTCCTCTGCTAAGAGCGGCAAAATCTTTGAGTTTTTCTGGTAAACCCAGTTCTTCTAATGAGCTAATTTTGTTTGGTATAAGCCTAAATGCGCTCGAAATACCCCTTTGCTGCATATAATAGTTTGCCCTGAAACGTGCTATACCTGGGAGTTCATGAGCAAAATCAAGGTCATTTTTTTCTTTAAAAGTTTGTTTTTGTTCATCGTTTAGTATTTCATGAGATAGTTTTTTAACAACATCATGTGTCAGTATGTGATCACTTGCGGGTTTTAACTCACCATACTGCCTGAAAAGAGGTCTCATTCCTGATGATAAGTGAAAATCACTGATATCATTTTCTGCCATATAATTAAAAAATTTATCTAGTTCGGCCATATTTTATTACCATCCTATAAGTATAAATTTATTTAAACACTATATTTTTATCTTTGCAGCCAGATATTGTTGGGCAGCCTGGAGCATGATCTACTATTCATAATGCTTGATAACAATTAGTGCAAATATCATACCAATTTATTTACATATATAAGTGCCTAAAGACGTTCTATCTTTTTGATTACTGTAGATAGCGCAAATTTAACGAAAAATAACAATTATTGTTATATAGAACAGTTATTGTCAGTACTTTCTGAAAACTGCAAGCTGAGATGAAGTAATAAAGATATGTCAATATAAATGAAGAGAGTACAACTCTTTTGTTCTTGTATAGTTAGTACTTATTTTGTACAGGAATTCAGTTCCCAATATGGAATCTCGTTCCCGATTCTTTTGTTATAAGTGAATATATCGTTAGAAGAATTTTTGTAAGCTGGAAGGATCTAACTTCTTAGATATTAAATAGTTCGGATGCTATTCAGTGCAATATAATGTATTAAATAAAACCCCTATTTCTTTTCTAGAAATTGTTCAAATAGCTGTTTGTCGTTGGATTTATAATAGGCTTCTTCTGCAGAAATGATACCATCTTTATAATATTTCATTATTCCTGTGTCTAACATTTGCATTCCCAGCTGTTTTCCGGTTTGGAGCACCGAAGGTATCTGAAATATCTTACCTTCTCTAATAAGATTTGATACCGCCACATTTACTACAAGTATTTCTAAAGCTGCCACTCTTCCGGGCTTGTCTGATCTTTTAAGAAGCTGCTGGCAGACAATACCCTTCAGTGATTCTGAAAGCATAGTTCTAATTTGTGACTGCTGTCCTGCAGGGAAAGCATCTATAATCCTGTCTATTGTTTTAGGAGCTGAGCTTGTATGAAGAGTCGCAAATACCAAGTGCCCTGTTTCTGCAGCGGTAATGGCTAGTTCTATAGTCTCTAAATCTCTCATTTCACCCAGCATAATTATATCAGGATCTTCTCTAAGAGTGGCTCTTAATGCGCCTGAAAATGACTTTGTATGAATACCAACCTGCCTGTGATGAATAAGACATTTATCGCTAATGTGTACAAATTCAATGGGGTCTTCAATTGTTACGATATGATCTGTTCTGGTTTTATTGATGTAGTCGATCATTGCAGCAAGTGTTGTAGATTTACCACATCCCGTGGGTCCAGTGATAAGTACTAAGCCTCTGGACAGTTCTGCAAAAGTTTTCAGTATTTCCGGAAAACCCAGTTTATCTAAAGATTCTACTGTTGATGGAATTAATCTAAAAGCTCCAGAAATTCCCCTATGTTGCATGAAATAATTACCCCTGAATCTTGCAAGACCAGTAAGCTCATGAGCAAAATCAAGATCATTTTTCTCTTCAAATGTTGCCTTCTGTTCATTGTTTAATATTTCAAACAATAGTTTTTTTACCACGTCGTGTGTCAGTATTTGGTCGCTTGCAGGTTTGAGTTCACCATATTGCCTGAAAAGAGGTCTCATCCCAGATGATACATGGAGGTCGCTAATATCATTTTCTACCATATAGTTAAAAAACTTATCAAGCTCAGCCATATTAAATTACCTGCCTATAGTTGTTAATTAGTTCAATAATATACAATTATCGTGGAAAAATAAATTGTTCTTAAAATAATTATGATAAATTAGGAAGCTAAGTATATATGTTTTGTAGTTACTAAGTAAGAGTAAGATAAAATCTGCTAATTACTTTAAGTCAGTTCTCATAACGTCTTTTACTAAGAAATTGATATTTCCCCGAGATAAAGCATCCATTAAGTCGTCTTTTCTCAATACTCCCACTATTCTCCCAAGCGCAACAACAGGGAAATCCTGCTTTGAACCGGAAAGGGTGAGGTTTACTGCTTTTGCTATAGGGTCGTTTGGTGAAAGTGTTTTCAAATCTGTATATATTAAATTATCAGGATTGTATGGCTTACCTGAGTACTTCATCTTTAACATTTTTTCTTCCTGATTAGCTCCAAACCAGACAAAGGCTGCGATAAATACCAAAAATGGGTTAGAAAATAAACCTATAATTCCAAATAAAATTGCCATTGCTTTACCTATCTTTGAAGCAATCTTGGTAGATTTAGCGTATTCCATACGAAGCGCAAGCAATGCTCTTAGTACTCTGCCGCCGTCCATCGGGAAAGCCGGAAGCATATTAAAGACGACTAATATTATGTTTAAGGCCATGAGGTTTGCCAAAAAAGAATCGGTAAAAAAATCGGTATTTACAAGTGGTATGGGACTACCAGTTAGAAACAGGATCAAAAAGATTATAAAAGCTATCAAAACATTTACAGCCGGACCTGCAAGTGTTACCCAAAGCTCTTGTTTGGGATCTTCTGGCATCCTCTCAAGCCTTGCAACCCCGCCTATAGGCAGTAGAATTATATCAAGCGTTTTAATTCCGTATTTTTTTGCAGTAAGTGCATGACCAAACTCATGTAGAATTACACAGGTAAATATTGTAAGAACAAATATCAAGCTCTCAACCGTTGTTCTAAGGTCGTCACCAGCTATTATGTGATTGTATATAACCCACAAAATTATAATTGCAAAAGTGGCGTGAATCTTTAAGTCAATTCCACTAAATCTTCCAATTTTCCAAGACCATTTCATATTTATTTTCAAGCGTAACTAATTGTAATAATATACTATAAAGATAATTATAAATCACTTTATTACAAGGTAACAGATTATAGCTTGATTTATGATACATTAAGATAGCAAGCAATTTAATGTACTAATGTACTATTGTATATTATTTGCTAAAATACTGAGCGAAATATTTATTATGAGAACGGCAGCTCTAATTACAGGTGGCGCAAAGAGAATAGGAAAAGAAATATGTATTTTCCTTGCAAAGAAGGGTTTTGATATTGCTTTGCACTACAACTCCTCTGAGCAGGAAGCTAAAAAGGTATCTAGAGAAGTTAAGAGATGTGGTGTTGATTGCAAACTGTTTAAATATGATTTATCTAATCCAAACAAAATAAGTGTTCTTGTATCAAAGGTATTCAAACAATTTCCCCAATGTTCCATTTTAGTTAACAATGCTTCAGTTTTTAAAGATAGTCTTTTTAATAATATAACAATAAAAGAATTTGAAAATGATTTTAGAATTAATTTCACATCACCCTTTTTTTTAACACAGCAGTTCAGTAAATATGAGAGTTGTTCTATGGTTATAAACATTATTGATACGAGAGTTTCAAAAATTAATACTTCATATTTTGCATATAATATCAGCAAGTATAGCCTTTATAAGTTTACCAAAATGGCAGCAAAGCAGCTTGCCCCCCAAATAAGAGTTAATGGTATTTGCCCCGGAGATATACTGCCCCTTGCCGGCTTAGACCAGAGTTATTTGAGCAAGAGGTCAAAGAGACTTCCTGTAAAAAAAGTCGGCAGTGTAAGTAATGTTATTAAGGCTCTGGATTATTTAATGAGCAATGATTTTGTTACAGGACAGTGTTTATTTGTGGACGGTGGTGAGCATTTAATTTGAGGATAGGATATGATTTTAAGGATTGAAAATATAAAGTTAAGAACAATTGTTGGTATATATGAGTGGGAGAAAAAAAGTAAGCAGGATGTTATCATTAATGTGGAACTGGAATTTGACGGGGCTGCTGCTATTAAAAGTGATAACATAAAAGATAGCGTAAATTATAAAACTATTAATAAACAAATTATTACGCTTGTAGAAAATACGGATTTTGATTTGATTGAAAAGATAGCAGGCGATGTTTTAGAGATTGTGATGAAGGATACCAAAGTCCAAAAAGCTACAGTTAAAGTAGATAAGCCCGGGGCGCTTAGGTTTACCGACAGTGTCTCAGTTGAACTGAGCGGGACAAAATAATTTCAGTATAGGTATATAGGTTGAATTTAGTTATTGTTGGAGTAGGATCGAATATTAATCCGGGGGAAAATATACAAAAAGCAAAAGAACTTATATCTGAAAAATATACAATTATTAAAAGTTCCAGATTTATTGAAACAAAACCTATAGGCTATAAAGATCAGGATGATTTTTTAAATGGAGGCTGGTTAATAGAAACAAGTTTAGAACAGGGTCTATTTAAGCAGTTTCTAAATGATATCGAAAATAAGCTTGGTAGAATAAGAACTGATAACAACGACGGGCCAAGAACAATAGATTTGGATGTCGTGATTTGGAATGGTAATGTCGTTGATAATGATTATTATGAAAGGGATTTTTTGCAGATAATAGTAAAAGAGTTAGATAGCAACATTGCTAAATCGGCAGTTAATTCTAAATATTGAAAGCTGATAATTCTTTTATTTTATTCTATTATAATGATATTATGTTTTTCTTGTAAAAATACTAAATTATGAAAAAAACAGATACGTTAATATTGATATTTTCAGCACTTGGAATAATCATTTCGGCTTACCTTTCATACACATATTTTTCCAGTGAGCAGACGACATTTTGTCTTTCAGGATCAGGGTGCGACGTGGTTAAGGAAAGCCCTTTTTCAAAGGTGTTTGGAATTTCGGTGCCTTATATAGGGCTGCTGGGCTATATAATAGTAGTGCTTACAGTATTATATAAAGGTCTTGGTAGCAGCAGGTATAGTATAATTTACTATTTATCACTTGTTGGTGTCGCATTTTCTTCTTATTTAACATATCTGGAAGTAGCGGTTATTAAAGCCATATGTTCTTACTGTGTTTTATCGGCTATTTTAGTCTTGGCTATATTTGTTACAGTTTTAATATCTAAACAATTTAAGTCAGCCACCTCAAAAAATAATAAGTTCATACTAACAAGTACAATAATCTTTATTGTGATCATCGGAGGCTCTTATATTGCGCATTCTGGCGTTAGGAAAGCTGCTCCTGCTACAAAAACTATGATTGAACTTGCAAAACACTTAAATAGCACAAACAGTTCAATGTATGGTTCTTACACTTGCCAGCATTGTAATACTCAAAAGCTAATGTTTGGAGATGCTTTTAAATACATTAATTATGTAGAATGCAATCCTGGTGGGCAGAACTCGAAGGCATCACTTTGTAGTGAAAAAGGAATTGATAGCTATCCTACATGGGAAATAAAGGGACAGCTACTTCAGGGAGCTAAGTCTATTAGAGAACTTGCAAGGCTTTCTGGTTTTAAACCACAAAAACCTTCTTCAGATAAGTAAAACTACCTGTCATTACCCTCTAATATGATTTTAGAACTGTCTCGTTTTTTTAAGTTTTCTACCCAACCGAGCACAAATTTGTATTTGCTATTTATCCCGATATCCAAATATTGCAGGATCAAAACTCTTGGCATAAATGCGATATCAGCAAGACTGAATCTTCCGGCTAAATAATTACTGCCTTTCAGTAAATCGTTTAGATATTTTAGTTCAGCGTCCAACCTTGTTTTATCATGTTCTATAAGTTTTTTATTTATTTTTAATGTTTTTTTAAGTTTCAACTCTTTATATATGCTGAAGACATGTGTATGAAAGGTCTTTTCGCAGTATTCAACAAGCATTCTTATCTTTGCTTTTTTATATATGTTTTTTGGAAGAAGTGGAGGGTTTTCAAATTTTTCTTCCAAGTACTCATTAATAATTGTCGATTCATATATGATTTTTGTTCCATCAACAAGTACAGGAACTTTTCCACTGGGGTTTAGCTTTAAGAATTGAGGTTTTTTCTGTTCTTTATTATTAAGGTCTACTAGTATGTTTTTGTACTTTATTCCTTTTTCCTGAAGTGTAATCCTTACTTTTCTGCAAAAAGGACATCTGGGAAAATCGTATAATTCTATCATTTAGTCGTTTTAAGAATTTATTTAATATAT
>SMWS01000090.1 GCA_004356685.1 Deltaproteobacteria bacterium | reverse complement strand
TGAAGCAATCGCAAGAAGTCCTTGAACATTTACTTCAAACGAAATTCTTAGGCGCAACTGAAATCGATCAGTCAAATGATTATTTATTAGTAACCGTCGATCCGCATGAGTGGAATGATATGCCCCTTAACCAAAAAGAATTGATGTTAATACCTTTCTGGCAGGCTAATCAGCTTGCAGGCAAAAAACCATGGGTGGATATTAAGGATAAAAACACGGGCAAAATAATAGCTAAATACAGGCATGGGCGCGGGCTGAAACTGGAATGAGTTATTTGCGGGGTGTATGAGCTGCACATAGTCCCCGTAGACGTAAGACATCAGAGCAGCATGTGCCTGCACTGCTTTACACTAAAGCTGCAGCAGGAAGAAAAACTGCACAACATGATGAAGCCGTTTGAGCTTACAGAACAGATATTTAACAGCCACCTGAAAAAAGAACAAACACCGCAGACACAATTCATTCCAATCAGCCAGCCAAACTTTTAATAATAATTAGTGCGGAATCTGCACTAATAACCATCCCGATAGATATTACTAGTAGAAATGTTGTGAAATATTTGCTCATGTTATTTATCCTCCTTTGGACATTGAGTATTATTTTTACAGAGCGGCCAGTAAATAATATGTATATACTGCTCGATACCTTCAAGGTAGATCACCATTTGTATAATATAACCTTCATCTTCATTTCGCCACAGTCCCATTTCTGGGTTCTCTTTAAATTTCTCAACTGCATATCTGCCGTACAGTTTATTGAGCGAAGCGCGCGCCTGCTCAAATGTCATATCATAAGGATAATAAACCGAGGCTCCTATAATGATTCCCTTTTTGTCCACGTCGGTTAAAACCCTAACTGGTAAAAGTGCTTCCTTTGTTTCACCCAGCAGTAACAAAGTCACAGGTTCATCTACTGATTTCCCGAAAATATCTGGATTAAAATGCCGCAGCTCTTTTGAGTATAAATTTAGAGGAAATGAAACGATCATTATTAGTAATGTTAGTTTTTTTATCATAGAAAAATAATAACCCATCACGGGGTCATGGCAAGGAGGATCAGGGATTGCCCACTACCAACACAGTCCCGTCTTTGCTCAAGACCAGCTTGTCTTTATTTTTATCCCACCAGTTTATCCATGTCTGGCTGTCTGTATAATTCAGACCCGTTACATTCTTTAGCCGAGCGGTTGCATACTTCAGGTAGCTAAGCTCTTTTGATTCACGCACATTTTTAAAATACATTATCTCATTTTCCAATATAGATTTATACACATTTTCCTTAGTCTTACGATCGTTTAATTTTGATTTCTGCACACGGAATTTATAAGGGGAGAGCTCTGTCATCACACTGCCATGGATATATTTATCAGTAATCTTTGTTTGTTCATAGGCAGGGCTTACACTATAAATCCAAAAGTCTTCAGCTGATATTTCGCGCTCTGGATTGGTCTCGTGTATCGGCTTTTTCCGCTTCTTTGCAACGGCGTCTAAAAACAGCTTCTGCTTATCCTCTGAGAGGTTCATATAATCCTTATTTTCATGCCACCACTTTTCACCCTGATCATCGATTGTAATATCTGTTCCTACTAAAGATCTTATTAAGCTTTTGTAGATTAATATTTTTTGTTCGAGTGCGGTAATATATTTTTTCTCACGCTTTTCCCATTTATATAACTTTAAAACTTCTATTGAACCCCCGTGCAAATTAAAAAGTTCGCTCACCGCAATCTTGTATCCTATCAGTCTGTTTAGCGGATCGTTTACTTCGTGCAGATCAACAGTAAAGCATATGTTCGATGGACTGTGTTTTGATCGTCCCGTACGTATATTATCTTTGTCCTCAAAATTTTTAACACCAGGATAAGCCTGCCAATGCCAGTAATTTGATCCGCTGATTTCTTTGTACTCCTTACACTCTTTTTCCTGCGCCCCGTAGGATTTAATGTTTGCACTAAATAACACTAAAATAATTATCAGTATCTTAAACATCTTAAAATAATAGCCCTGTACGGCAGGTGTGGCAAGGGGGCTGGGGCTCGCTAGGGCAAAGCCTTAACGGTTTGTCTGCTCTACCTTTATTAAATCGCGTCCCTGTTTCTTTAGTATCCTATACAATTCTTTAATTGCGATATTGTCATCGTCTATATGCTCTAAAACGTGAGAGCAGATTATAAAATCAAACTGACTATCAGGCAAAACCATAATTAAGCTGCTCGTTTCTTTTTTGAAATGATAATGCACAGGTTCTACAGTCCTGTGTATCAAAACATTGAATCATAATCAATTCACACAAATTGCAATATATTGAAAACATTCAACAATTTATTTTCTACAATTGTCGGATTTTCTTTCTCTTAAAAAGATTTCTTAGAAAATACTTAGAAAGTTTGTATTATAGGAAAAGAATCAATATCTGTAGAGATTTGCAACTACCTGAAATTATTGCAGAATTTATAATGCCGAAGGGGGGATTCGAACCCCCACTCTCTTGCGAGAACAGGATTCTGAGTCCTGCGCGTCTGCCAGTTCCGCCACTTCGGCTGGGAATAATTGAACTGATGAATATGATTTAGTTTTTCTATTTGTTAAGTTACAGCTTCCTGAGTACCAATCAAAGAATCTAATATTTCCTTTTGAACATCCTCTATTTTAGATTTTATTTCTGTTACTTCTCCAGTAGACTTACCCCTGTCAAAAAGCTCTTCAGATAAATCGTTTACTTTATTTATAAGCATTTTAAGTTTGGTCTGCGCTTCAATATTAGCTTTGATCTTTGTTTCTTCATCATCCCAATTCTGCTTTGAATACGCTTCAATTTCTTTTGCCTGTATATAAAGTTCTTTAAGCTGCTCTCTGTATCCAAACAATATTGAGTGTAACGTAGATTTTATTTCAGGTATTTCGGCAGGGTCTTTCCACAAAACATTTTCTAAAATTTTTACATCCTCTTCCTTTGCCATCTCTCTTCCGTTTATAAACGCTCTAGCTTTAATGAGAGAGACCGAACTTTTATATCTCCTGTCAGAAAGTGATATACCTTTTGCATTGAGCTCCTTTCTTATTCTGAGCAAAATCTTATAGACTGCTTGCGGAATCTCAACCCTGCTCACTTTTTCTTTTAATTTTGACAGCTCTTGCAGTGAAAATGTAGTTGGCTCGTTTTTGTCATCTCCCCCTTGAATCATTTTAAGAAACCTGAAATCCTCTTCAATGTACCCCACTACAAATCTTACCAAAAACCTGTCATAAAGCGCATCCAGTTCATCTTCATCTGTAGGCAGCTCATTGCTTGCTCCAAAAAGTGTAATTAAGGGAGTATATATTTTTTCGGTTCCATTAAAATAAATCCTTTCATTTATAACCGTCAGCAGTGAATTCAGTATTGAAGAACTCGATTTAAATATTTCATCTAAAAATGCTATATGAGACTCGGGAAGTTTATTGGTAGTTACTCTCCTGTATTCATCATTTTCCAGACCCTTTAAACTTATAGACCCAAAAATCTCTTCCGGTGTAGTAAACTTGGTTAGAAGCCACTGGAAGTAATTAGCTCCTGTAATTCTGGAGCAAAGATCATTTGCAAGCTGAGACTTAGCTGTTCCAGGAGGGCCAATTATGATAACATGATTTGACGTCAAAATAGCGCAAATAGCGCCTTCTATCAACTCGTCCCTTTCATAAAACCTGGATTTTAATTCAGAAATTACTGCTTTTAATTTTTCTAGTTCTCTTTCCAAGAAATTATTTTCACTCCTTTATTGTTTCCAGTGTTTTGTTTTCTTATTACTGCATCTACAATTTTCTTTGTCGGATTATCTTGTCCCAGGATTCCTGTAGCATTTACATAAAACACATCACTTTTGCCAGAACTAAGAGCCACTCCAGCTATACCAGAATTTATTCTTAGGGTAGGGTCAACCTGCCTTATAATACTAATAACTTCATTCCTGGTAATTATAGGCTCATCGTCCCTTTCGCTTATAATTTCATCCGCTATCCTCTCAGCTATATTGGCATTGAGTTGGATAGTATTAAAACTTCCCTGACCCTCTATTGCTGAAACTGTTGCCCCTCTTAAAGCAGCGAGCAAAACAACCTTTGGCGCGGTACTGAAATTTATCTTTTTATCAGCAGGAAAAACAGTAAGAAAATCTCTCACCTCATTAAAAAATTCAGTATCCATCCCGTCTATAAGACGTATCTCCTGTATGCTGTCAAGATGGCCGTCTTTGATTGCATAGGAATGTTCTTGTGATAAGTAAAAACTATCATCGGCTCCTGTAGTTTCCTGGTCATTTTGCGATCCTTCGACATCACGGTCAATCCAGTTTATAAGACTGCCTATAAACCTTTCATATTTCGAATTTTCAATACCAAGCTGCTCAAAAAGCTCTACAAGCTCTTCTTTTACCTGCAGATCTACTCTGTTGGAATTCTGATTTACTAGAGCATTTAAATTTATTTTAGATCTTTCATCAACAACCTTTATTGTTACAACTCCCTGCCCCACAGGAAAATTGGGGACATTAATTGACCATAACCCCTTAGAATTCAGATCATCACCAGTGTATAAAGAGACAATACGCTCCATGTCTTCTAAAGACCTGTTTTTGAGAATACCCGCAACAACATTAACTCCGGATTTTGCTATATAACTTGTCTGGATATCTTCCTTGTAATTAGCCGTAATCTGCGCATCAACATGAGTAAAATAAATTAAATCTACTACAATTGTACTTAAAATTGCTATTGCTATTAAGACTACAAGTAATACTACCCCGCTTTGCGAATTATTATTATTCATTTCTATCTACTTTGACAACTGTAAGTACACTAAATTCCTAAACTCAACATCTTCATCTCCGGGACTCCGTAACATCAATCTTATGTCGATAGCCCTTGGTACTCCTTGACTTTCATTTGAATTCCATTCCTCAATGTAACTGTCCTCACTATCAATTATATCACCACTTAAATAATCTAACCTGAAAAACACTATTCTGTCGGAAAGTGAATAACTAATCCCGTCTTTATTACCACCGATATAAGGATTTTCCCGTCTCATAAGAGAAAATAGCTTAGTATCTCCATCTTCATCATCATCTTCTTCTCCTTCTTCAATATAATAAGTAATCTGCGCCTGATCGGAATCACTCTTATTGTAGCTTGGCGCTCTTGATAGGGATGTGAATTTAATCCATGAGTTATCGTTTTCCAAACCCCCCTCGAAATAAGGCTCATCAGAAATATAATTGGCTTTCCCTAAAAAAACATTACCTCTTGGATATATTGAATTCAGGTCCTTGGTAATTCTTGAGAAAATCACTCTTGCTTCATGATATACTTCTAATTCATTTTCAGCTATTTCCTTTGACTTTATGATCTGAAAAAAAGAAGCATAGAGAACACCTAAGATCAGAGATCCTATAAAAAGTGCAATCAGAACTTCAACTAAAGTAAAACCTTTATTAGTAGTCTGACATTGCAAGCGTGATTTCAAAATCTTGTTGATCATTGTCCCAAGTTACCAGAAGTTTTACTATTTTTATATCGGTTTCTAAGGAAGAAATATTTAAAGGTACAACCGACAGGTACCATTTAAATCCCGGGAAATCTTCATACTCACCTTCATCACTGGTATCTGAAGGATACCCAGCAAGCTCGAGTTCAGACATTTTATTTTGCGCAAGCATCCTTGCTATGGAAATATTCTTTGAATCGGATGCTAACACCAGGTTCCTGTTAACAGCCCCAAGCAAAACAGCAAGTGTTGATCCAAGAATCACAACTGCCACAAGTACTTCAAGAAGGGTAAATCCTGACTTATCGTTTAACACAGCATTTTGAAATGATTTGTCCTCAACCATATATGTTATTGAATCAGTAAATCTTTATATTCATCAAAAATAGATGTTGCGCCTGTATAGGGTTTTGTAGCCAGTGTATATATATCGCCAGACTCACTTTCTAAATGAATCACAACAGGTTCAACAAAACCTGAAGGCAGGAAAAGTATAAATTCGTCTTTACCTTCTGTTGAAATCCCCAAGCTTCTTTGTGTTACTATATCCTTAAAAAAAATATTATCAGGAAGCTTTCTTTTTCTAAGAAAAGGGTCAGGAGATACTACATACTCATCAACCTCTAAAACTTCTACCCAATACTCACTAGTATCAATATCAAAAGCCAATTTATGAATCTTTTTCTTAAAAGCCGCTTCGCTATATAAATATCTGATAGTAGTGCTTAAATTTCTGGATCCACTTTTTAAATTTCCCTCAGTAAAATTGTCTAATCTTGGAATAGCTACTAACATAAAACTTCCTAAGATAAATACTACAATAAATATTTCAATAAAAGTGAACCCTTTTTCATCACTCATTTTTAATCTCTACTTGAAATATCGTCCTCAGTTTGCAAAGTACCATCTGGTCCAGAAGAAATTATTTCGTAGGATTTACTACCTGCTTGATCAGGACCAATATATTCGAACTTATTACCCCAACCATCAGGTGGAATTTTATCTCCATCAATGAAACCACCGCTATATTTAACCTCTCTGCCAACTGAAGGCGCGGATATCAAAGCTTCTAGTCCTTGGTCAGTATCAGGATAAAACCCATTCTTTATTTTAAATAGTTTTAAACCCGATCCTAAACTTGTTATCTGAATCCTAGTAGTTTGTATTCTTGATTCTTCCAGGTTCTTAACGATGTTAATACCCACAATTGAAGCAATAGTGCCTATAATTATAACCACAACTAATATTTCAATTAATGTAAAACCTGCAGATGACCTCATTTTATTTATACCCCCTATATTATCTCGATATTGTCGATGTAATATCAAATATCGGTAATAGAATAGCTAATACTATAAATCCTACAATTCCACCCATCACTACAATCATAACTGGTTCTAAAAGAGAAGTAAGAGCTGATAAAGTAGTTTCAACCTGCTGATCATAACTATCTGCAACCTTATCAAGCATTTCCTCTAATTCACCAGTTTGTTCTCCTACTGCAATCATTCTTGTCACCATAGGCGGGAATACTCCGCTTTGCTCAAGCGGTGTTGCCAGGCTTGTCCCTTCCTTTACATTCTCACTGACATACTGCAATGATTTAATATATACTTGATTGCCTGAAACTTCACCACCAATTCTTAGTGCATCGAGTAAAGGTATTCCGCTAGATAACAGTGTCCCTAATGTTCGGGTAACCCTCGCAAGTATAACCATCCTGTTTATTCTTCCAAATATGGGAATCTTTAAAGATAATCTATCCTTTTGTTCTTTCCCTTTCTCAGTTTTACTATATCTGTATATTACATACATCAATCCTATTGAAAATATAAAAATTAGATAATAATATTCAGTAATAAAATTACTTATGTTAATAAGAACAACCGTCATGAATGGAAGCGCCTTCTTACTTTGTTCAAATATTTTTGTAATCTTGGGAATTACAAAAGTCATCATAAAAACCAGTACTCCACTGCCAATAATAAACATGAAAATTGGATAAACAAAAGCGCTTCTAACTTTTGACCTCAAAGCTGCCTGTTTTTCTAAAAAGTCAGCTAATCTTAGAAGAACAACATCTAAATTTCCGCTTGCTTCCCCGGCCCTTACAATACTTATATAAATGTCTGAAAAAACATTTGCATGTTCCTTCAGTGAATTTGCAAGCGATCCTCCTTCACTCACTTTTACGCGCACCTGAGATAAGACCTGACTTAGTTTAGTATCCTCTGTTTGTTCGGATAGGGTGGCAAGCGAGGCTTCTAAGGGAAGCCCGGCAGAAATCAAGGTAGAAAACTGCCTGGTCGAAATAGCCAGTTCGGAAATACTTACACTATTAAATAGTGACATTTTCCCGGGTTCTGCTTTTTGAACTTCATCTATAGATGAAGGGTAAAACCCATCTTTCTTTAGTTTATCGTTTGCTGTTTTTACAGAATCAGCATCGACCAACCCATCAACACTACCGCCCTGGGCATTAATAGCTTTGTATTTATAAACTGGCATATCAAAAGAAAGTTGTATATTAGTAATAAATTAACTTTTTCACATTTCGTCTTGTTCTGTAACCCTCAAGACCTCATCTATAGAAGTTTGACCCCTAAGTATTTTGGCAACACCATCATTCCTTAAAGTAGTTAAACCCCTTTCTAATGCTTTTCTCTTTATTGTATTGGAATCAGTACTTTGTAAAATAAGATTTCTAATCTCATCATCTATTTTTAATATCTCAAATATCCCGCTTCTCCCACTAAAACCAGTATCAATACATTCCTCACAACCAACCGCTTTATACAATTTATTATTTAGTATAGAGTTTCTAAGTATTCCTATTTTCAATAGCTCTTCATCAGTCGGGATATATTCCTCTTTACAACTATTGCATAAATGTCTTACTAATCTTTGAGCAACTACAGCCATTAATGATGAAGATATCAGAAACGGTTCAATACCCATATCAATTAATCTTGTAATAGCGCTTGCAGAATCATTTGTATGTAAGGTAGAAAATACCAGGTGTCCTGTTAATGAAGCGTGAATTGCGATATCAGCAGTTTCCCTGTCTCTGATTTCACCAACCAAAATTACATCGGGATCCTGCCTTAATATCGACCTTAAACCATTTGCAAAAGTTAGATTGACTTTAGAGTTTACCTGTATCTGATTTACACCCTGCAGTTGATATTCTACAGGATCTTCAATAGTAACAATTTTCTTTTCAATGGAATTAATTCTTACCAGTGCTGCGTACAAAGTAGTTGTTTTACCACTTCCGGTAGGTCCGGTTACAAGAATAATACCATGAGGTCTTGTTATAAAGTTGTGAATATCAGTTAATTTTTGACCAGTTACACCTAAATCTTCAAGGCTAAGAAGTACTGAAGAACGGTCTAAAAGCCTCATCACAACACTTTCACCCCATGAGGTTGGAACCGTTGATATTCTCACATCAACATCACGCCCGGCAACCTTTACTCTTATTCTTCCGTCTTGGGGTTTTCTTCTTTCGGCAATATCGAGCTCAGACATGATTTTTAATCTGGATATAACAGAAGACTGAAGTTTTTTAGGAATCTCGGTTATTTTGTGAAGCATTCCGTCTTTTCTAAATCTTATTATTACACCTTTTTCAAAACATTCTACGTGTATGTCGCTTGCTTTCTCTTTTACTGCCTGAAATAAAAGTGAGTTCACAAATCTTATAATAGGCGCTTCATCATCTGCTTCTAAAAGGTCTTTTGGTTCCTGAAATTCTGTTTCACTTATACCCTGTACATCACCCTGAATATCCTCGTCAACCTCACGATCTCTTTCATAAACCTTA
>SMWS01000009.1 GCA_004356685.1 Deltaproteobacteria bacterium | reverse complement strand
TGTAGTTTTTTTTCTGCTATCAGAGTTTAGTAAAATTTTATTATTGCCTACAAGCCACATCCATGATTTTATACTCATAACTTTTTCATAAGCACTTGGTTTTCCATATATTTCAACAAGCTCCGCCGCATACTTATTAGTTAAGCCGCTATGAGCAATATAGTCTTTACTTTTTATATGCAGTGTGGAATTCATCAACTTGTTATTATAAAAATCAAATTTAGTAGTTGTTCCCTGCTCATGAGCTCCAGATATATTGTTATACAAAAATCCTTCTACCCAAAAAGTCCTCATTTGTTTCGAAATCCTGGTTTCATCCATTATTTCATACCCGGCATTCTCTAAAGTTTTTTTAGCCTCTTTTCTATTCATCCCTAAATTGAGATTATGCTTAAAAACAGAACTATCTGCCTGAACTAGACCAGCAGTTATGAAAAATATTATTATTGCCAGTGTTGGTTTTCTAGCTATCATATTTATATCTCCTGTTTTTAAGTTATAAAATAACAATTACCTATAATGATATAAAAAGTAATTATAACTGCAACAAAGTAAATTTGAACTATAAATAATCTATCTTCAATATATACTATCTAATAATATAAATGGTTTATAAAAGAAAAGGTTTCAGGAAAAAATCAAGAAGACCAATTCTTCTTTTTATATTAATTTCGATTCTGCTTCATTTTTTGATCCTTCTTATACTTACGAATAATCCACATATCCTGCTTCCAAAAATTAAAAAAGCCGAAAAAAAAGATGACAGCTTTATAGAAATAACAGAGCTTCCGGTTCCAAAAGAAAAAGAGACAGAACCTCCGGAGAAGGTTACGCGTTATGCCAATAGATCAAGAAAAGTAGAAAAAGAAAAAACAGTGGATGATTTCACTAAACAAGGAGTTGTATCTATACCTAATGCAGCAAGAACATCTAAACCCAAAGAAGATATTAAGAAGCAAGAGACTGCAAGAAAAGAAAAGAAAACCGAGATTAACAAACAAAAATCAGTTAAGACTGCCGCAATACCTAAATATAAAAAACCGGATATAGAAACACCAATCAAAGATAAAAAAGAGAAAGAAGATAGAAATCTCAATAAAGATATTAGTAAACAAGATTTGTTTCAAATTGCCCAAAATCCATTTTATAACCCGCCGGCAAATTCGCCCAGTTTTAAGGGATCAAAAAATCTGCCCAAAGAAGATACGGTTGATTGGAATACTACTGAATATAAATATCTTTCATATTTTCTTAAGCTAAAAAGACAGATAGATGGAGTTTGGAATTATCCCAAGGCTTCTAAAATAAACCGCGAACAGGGAGAATTATTGCTGATTTTTACAATAAGCAGTAACGGAAAACTCGAAGATGTAAAACTGCTTGAAACTTCCGGTTATCCAAGATTAGATAACGAAGCGCTGAGGGCAATAAGAGTCGCAGCACCCTATATACCCTTTCCAAAAGTCTGGAAATTAGAAAGATTGAATATTAAAGCCGGGTTTATTTACAGATTTGGAGGCTGGTCTTATAGAAGATAGAGTATCTCTTGGCAATAAGGAGTATTCAAAAAAAATGAGCTTTATGTTTATGAGGATCGGCTACTCTAATCCGTAAGCGCTTATTAGTTGTTCTTTTGAAAGCTCAATTGGCAGAACACTGTCATCGATATTAGCTTTAAAATTGTTCATGTGCAGCCCATTCAAAAAGCAATTAAATATAGATCTTATATGTTTATGCATAACAACAAGAACTGTCTCACCGGGATATGTGAGTAGTATATCTTTAATGGTTTTTTTTATTCGCTGCTGAGCATCGGTTATAGGTTCGGTGCCGCCTGGAATTGGTATAGTGGTAGGGTCGTTGTACCAAATCTTAAAGTCTGATGATTTATCATTTAGCAATTCCTCGAGTTTGATTCCATTCCATGTGCCATGGTCAATCTCTCTTAATCCCTGCTCAATCAACAAAGGGATTTTTAGATGTTTTGAATAAATTTCAGAAGTTTGATGCGCCCTTTTTAGGGGACTGGAAATAATTCTATCTAGCGCTAACCTCTCCAGCTTGGGTGCCGTTTCATGAGCTTCCTGCAGACCAAAATCACATAGGGGTTGATCGGAGATTCCAACAAGCCTCTTTTCAATATTCCACGTTGTTTTACAATGTCTAGCTAATATAATTTTAGCTGTATTTTTTGTAGTAGTCATAACAATAATTTATTTATAGATAAGAATAAGGCTAACCAGCGCTTGCCCTCTTGAGCTCGGGCAAATACCTTCCTCCAAGCATTATGTCACCCGATGAAGAACCCTCCAGCAACCTGCTAACAATATATTCAGGCTTGGGGCCTAAAATATTTACTCCATGATCCGATTCTACAAGGCATAGCAAATCCATCATATTACCGTTTGCATTTGCCATCTCGTAAACACCGTCAAAGTTCAGCAAAGCTGCTTCAATCGTTCCACAAGGCACTGAGGGGTTTTGAGCACCAATATGATATTCATTTTGATTAAACCACTTAGGGTCTGGATATCCGTGAAAATGCACAATTGGAATGCCATCTTCAACAAGTTTCGGGGTATAAAGAGTGCATGACAGCGCTTGTGCTAAAATAACATAAGTATCAAAAGAAGGCCTTATATCTCTTCTTTTTAAATCCACGCCTTTTGGTGTCTGTAAATACAATTTACCTTTTATTAGACCTACTCTTACAATATCTGTATCTCTATCTAAATTGGTCTTATCACTGCCAGAACGAGATGTAACAATCCAAATATCAGGAACCTGCTGGTATATGGTATCGCCTCTTAAAACTGACTTTACATACCACCTGCCGTCTGACGATTCTCTGACATAATCTTTGTTTATATTCTTTATTTCAGATAATTTTGCCCACTTCTGAGGAGATATTCTTTTATCTCCCTCATACCTGGGAGATTCGACAAGTGCAATAAAACCATAAGATACACCGGTTCTTCCCTCCAGTACTTTTTCAACTACATCCCTGTGAGAAAGCCTCGGGATTTTTTCGCTAAATTTCGATCCATGGGGGAAAAGGTCTGTTTTTTTCAAGTCTTTACCCAGATTAGCCAACCTTTCGGCAAATATTGAAGCCGAGGGATCGAACTCACCTTTAATAAATCTATTTAAGACTGGAGGCTTTATAGGCGCATAAGTTTTTGGAATGAATGATGTTGTTATAAATTCATCAATCTCATCAAGACTATAAGAAGAATCCGAGAGGTTCATATTTACTATCGAAAATTTATCATTTGATATACCTATAACTATTTCGGACATTGTTGAAATCAAATCCTGCAATCCAAGAACAATTTTCCTTTCATAAGGCGTGTCCTTATCTATAAATTCTAAATCCAGGGGTTTTAGAGTAACGACCTGTGTGTTATAGGGATCTGCAAGCCACCTGGCTGTGAAATTATCTGCCCAACCGCTTATTTTTAGAATACCCATAACTGACCTTTCTGGAGTCCTGAAAATGCGGTAAATACCCTCTGCAAAAGCACTGAGCATCTTTCTAATAAATGAATACTCTCTTTTAACGTCAATTACCGCATGTATGTTTCTTCTGACTCTTCTGCCAAGTATAAGTCGGTTTATAAATGATCCAGTGGGCTTTTCTGTAGAATCTGCCCAGCTTAGGTTTGAAACACCGTACTTTTCTAATTTTTCTTGTAAAATAGCTCTGAAATTTACTATCGCTTTGTTGTCATATCCTTTTGGCAAAGGTCTGAATGTAACCCTTACCTTTTTGGCCATCTCCATTGGATCTTTTGGATTCACGAGATCCTTTTGTGCCGGTATGCCTGTAAGGCTCATAATTGTCTTTAAATCCAAATCCGCTAAATTTGTCATATTAATATATAACTGCCATTAAATTTCAAAACTAAAGCCTCGTATTGTAAATCAAATTATTCATTTCTCAATAAAAATACTACTTATGAATAAATCGTGCTCAATCATGACGGTTTTCAAACAGCCATTTTGAGTTCTCGTTCCTCTTTCAATACAGCCTCCATCTGGTCTCTTACAAGCTTTTCCAGTTTTTCTCTCCCTGCCCTGCCCTTTTCAAACTTATCAACATAAATTGGCTCAAAAAACTTAATCTTCATCACTCCGGGCTTAACAAGCCTGGAATTTTTAGACTTTATATCTCTTCCCCCGGTTATTACCATCGTTACAACCGGTACTTTTGCACGAAGAGCTATTACAAACCCACCCTTTTTAAAAGGCAAAAGATTTCCGTCTTCACTTCTGGTACCCTCTGGGGCAATTAATACAGATGGGCCGTTTTTGATTTTTTCGGCAATCTCTTTTACCATATGCAAATCGCCAGACGAACCATCCCTTGATACAAAATACTGCCCGGTAATCTTACAAACCGTTCCAATAATTGGAATTTTTGCGACTTCGTTCTTTATTATTGTTACCCATTCAATTGGCATAGCGGCGCTAAATGCCATAATATCAAAAGCGCTGGAATGGTTATACATAATGATACAGGGCTCTTCAGGCAGGTTTTCGACCCCCTGCACTTCAAGCCTGATGCCACAACCCTTTAAGATATACTTGCCCCATGGCCTTACCGCATAATCAAAGGCTATGCTTCTTTTTATTTTCGTTAAAATTATCGCTAATGTACCAAAGATAATTGTAACAAACATAACCGAAAGCCACGCCTTAACAGTATTGAACATTTAGTATTAATTCCTTTATAAAAATGATAATTTATACACGATCTAATAATTATTTGGATGAAAGCACTTTTAAAGCCTTATTTTTTATCCCTATCTTATGATATCCTGCCTCCAAAATAAAGGGCTCTCCATCCATATGAGCCGGAACAGGTCGTTCCAACGTAACTTCCATATAGGGTGAACCTTTTATATATACTTCATCAAGCGTTAGATGCGTCCCATTCAAAACTTTAGGGATTTTAATTAGTCTGGAAAGCCTTGGCATATTTTTAAACACGTATACATCAAGCAGCCCATCATCTACTTTTGCACCGGGAGCCAGCTGAAACTTGCCGCCATGATATGATCCGTTCGAGGCGCCTGCAAGCAGGATATCACCATTAAACCTCCAATCGGGTATTGCAATTTCTGCTCTAAATCCGGGATAAGATAATGCCTCAATAACTGCTCCCCATATATATCCTATTTCACCCCTTATGAGTCTGTATTTACTGAATCTGTGCGAAACAGCCCCATCCATTCCAAAACCTATACCATTAATAAAGAATCTATCTTTAATATATCCTACGTCAACTTCTTTAATATTAAGTTCTACTAAATTTTGTAAAGCCTCCATAAAGTTAAGCGGCACATCCACAGACTTTGTAAAATCATTGCCGCTGCCACACGGCAAAATTCCAAGCACCGAGTCGGTATCTATGAGGGCGTTTGCCACTTCATGCGCTGTTCCATCCCCTCCAACTGCTACAATAATATCGAATCCTTCTTTGATAGACTGCCGGGCCAGGGTTGTAGCATGTTTTGGGTACTCAGTATAATAAATATTATATTTAATACTGTTTAATGAGGCAAAATCTTCGATTAATTTAACATTTTTTTTAGCACTGCCTCTTCCTGCTTTAGTATTTACGATGAAAGAGTATTTTTTGTTTTTAGACGCCGTCATTTAGTTTCCAATATATACTCGATTAATAAGTAATCCAGACCAGAGGGAAATGATAAACTAGAACAATGTGAGTGTAAACTGTAGTAAATTTTGCTATTACTAGAAACCAAGAAACATTTAGCATTCATGTTTCCTTCCCTTACTAAGGCAACGGATTTTTAATTTGGCTCCATTT
>SMWS01000089.1 GCA_004356685.1 Deltaproteobacteria bacterium | reverse complement strand
CATTTAACTCATCTTGGTTTATATCACCCAAATTCTGCAGTACTGATCCAAAATCACTTGCACTTGTAGTTCGGGGGCTCCTAAAAACTATATCTGCATCGAGGGATGTTAAAAAAGCAGGGAAACCGACACTGCCAAAAAATATAAAAACTTTCCCGGACTCATCCCCTGGGGCGCTTACAGCAAAATCATCATTGTTGTCATCAAATTCTAATATTATTCCCCCGCTCCTTTTTTTTGGATCCAGATCAGGGTTGATATCACCCAAATCCCTTATTTCTTGTCCAAAACGGCCACCTGGTAAAAGCCCGATTATTTCCTTTGTAGCCATAGGACTTATACCCAGATCAAAAGCGTCTTCTATATCAAAACCAGAATAAAACAGCACCCTTCCCCTTTCTCCATCAAATCCAGGCGCTCCTATTAATACATCATCTCTATTAACCGTGCGGTTGATATCTCCAAAATTATCATCATCTTCAGGGTCTCCATTATAATCTCCACCTCCACCTACAGATGCGCCAAATTCGTTTGCTATATCTCCTTGTATGATTGCTACTTCAGATGTATCTGTAGATAAATCAATATCATTTACCTGCGATGGAACAAAGAATACATACACTTTTGCAACCCCTGGTGAAGAAATAGCAAAATCCGTGCGATTGTTGTCATCTATTATACCAACGTCTGTTATTTCAGAGCCAAATAAATCATCCGCATTTTCTCCTGTGAACACCGCACTTGCCTCATCAGCGCTAATCTGGGCTTCGTTATTTAAATCACTTAAATTATTTTCTGTAAAAAAATACACTTTCCCCGTATTGGACAAAGCCGTAGGAGCGCCCATAAGAAGACTGTCTGAATTACTAGAAGTGATTCCAATAGCAGCTAAAAGGTTAAAGCCGAAGTTATCACCTGTTGTTTCACCAAGTATGGTAATATCAGGAACAAATCCAGTATTTAGATCAATAACTTCTGGCAGCCCGTTTTTATCGCCGAAAATTACTACCACCTGACCCCTGCTTGAATCAAAGCCCGGCGCGCCAATTACTATTTCTTCCGAATTGTCACCGCCTACACTATTTATTACGGCAACGCTTGCGCCAAACATAGTCCCGGGTACTCCCCTAATAGTTACATCCGCACTATCAGGACTTGGAAGTTCATATACTCCATCAGAATTAACATCTCCGTCTCCAAAATCTTTCCCACCAAAGAAAACATAGACAATATCAAGACAGGGGTCACCTATTAATATGTCATCGCCATCTCGTATTTCATCATCATCTCTGTCTTCTCTTTCATCGATTTCACCACTGGCTATGGATTGCCCAAAACAGCTCAGCTCCAATTTCTGTATATATGAAGTGTTTAAGAATTCTGTAGTAGTTTGCACTACATTTGATGGAGAGCTTTGGTTGCCTACCTCATCCCTTGCTACCAATGAAAGATAGTATCTTATGCTTCCCTGCGGATCTAGCCTTGGGAATACAATACTTTGCGCTGTTCCACCTGGCTGAGGAAGTACTTCGCCTTGAATCTGTGTAGCAGAAGCAAACATTGATCTAACTGTCTGCTCAATAGTTGAAAATGGTACATCATCCACCGGGACACCTAAAATCTCCTCTAACTCAAATTCATCAAAAAATCTTAAATCATATATAGTAGAAATCCCTGTAGATCCATCATCACCGGGTGCTATAAACTCAATAGTGCGGTTAGCGCTGTTAAGAGTAATTATGATGTCCGAGGGTGGAATATCGTCTCCAACTGTACATGATAATAGAACGAGTGACTGAAAGACAATAAAAACTTTGATTAATTTATTTATTAATTCCATATATCTGCTTTCCTCAATAAAAAAATGATTGTGGATTTTACCGAACACTGAATTATATACAAATAAATACAATTATGTAAAAGATAGAGTTTGTTGGATATAAAATATAGACTACTCTTTTTATTGATACTTGGTATATTTTTTGCTATTATGGTTAGCCTTGAATTCACAAATAACTCGGAGGCATAAAACTTGGCATCGATTATTGCAGTAAAAGGAAGAGAAATTTTAGACTCCAGGGGAAATCCAACTGTAGAAGTTGATATTTTGTGTGATGACGGCTCATTTGGAAGGGCCAGCGTTCCTTCTGGAGCATCAACCGGACAGCATGAAGCATTAGAACTAAGGGATAATGATAAAAAAAGGTTTTTGGGCAAAGGAGTTAAGAAAGCTGTAAGTAATATAAACAGCATAATCGGCCCAAAGCTAATCGGATATGAAGTCAGGTCGCAAACTCTGATCGATAGTTTCCTACTTGAGCTCGACAGCACAGCAAATAAATCCAAGCTAGGGGCAAACTCAATCTTAGGAGTATCCCTTGCAGTTGCAAAAGCCGGAGCTGATTCGCTGGATATACCTCTTTATAGATATATAGGCGGGCCCTATGCAAAAACCCTACCTGTACCCCTTATGAATATTATTAATGGAGGGGCTCATGCTGACAACAACTTAGATTTTCAGGAATTTATGATAGTACCATATGGCTTCGATTCATTTACAGATTCAATTAGAGCCGGGGTTGAGACTTTCCATCACCTTAAAAGCCTTCTAAAATCCAAAGGCTACTGTACTTCGGTTGGTGATGAAGGAGGCTTTGCACCTAACTTAAAATCAAATGAACAGGCAATTGAGCTTGTTATAGAAGCTATAGAAAAAGCCGGTTATAAGCCTCAAAAACATATTGCAATAGCGCTGGATGTAGCATCGAGTGAGTTTTATGAAAAAGGAAAATATATAATAGCCAATAAAAAGCTTAGTAAAGATGACATGATCAAGCTGTATCAAAAGCTAATCGACAACTACGAAATCATCTCGATTGAAGACCCAATGTATGAAAACGATTGGCAGGGATGGAAAGATCTTACTAGTACCATAGGAAAAGATGTACAGCTAGTAGGAGACGATCTATTTGTAACAAACACTAAAAGATTACAAAAAGGGATTGATAACAATATTGCCAATTCCATCCTTATAAAAGTTAATCAAATCGGCTCGCTAAGCGAAACAATAGATGCTATCGATTTGGCCAGAAAAGCAGGTTATACATATATAATATCTCATAGATCCGGAGAGACCGAGGATTGCATGATTGCCGATCTTGCGGTAGCAACAAATTCTGGTCAGATAAAAACCGGATCAGCATCTCGGAGCGACAGACTGGCAAAATATAATCAATTGATCAGGATAGAGGAAGAACTAGGAGAGCAAGCCGTATTTTTAGGGCGTAGTGCTTTTAATATTTAAAGTCTTCTAACAGTGATTATCATAAATAACAACAATTTTATAACATTTGGTAAATTAATATGAGTAAACACACATTATTTGATAAAATATGGGAAAAACACGTAGTATTTGAGGAGCCGGGAAGACCCACTTTACTATATGTTGATCTGCACCTTGTACATGAAGTAACATCTCCCCAGGCATTTGAGGGACTTAGGCTTAACAAGAGAAAAATCAGAAGGCCTGAACTTACCTTTGCTACAATGGATCATAATGTTCCTACAACAGACAGGTCTCTTCCAATTGAAGATCCGATCTCGGCAAAACAGATAGATACTTTAAGAAACAATTGTAAAGATTTTGGAGTAAAGCTTTTTGACCTAAATAGCCCGAACCAAGGCATAGTTCATGTGATTGGACCCGAGCTTGGTATAACCAAACCAGGCATGATAATTGTTTGTGGGGATAGTCATACTTCTACTCACGGCGCATTTGGATCACTGGCTTTTGGTATAGGTACTAGCGAAGTCGAACATGTTCTGGCAACTCAGTGCCTTTGGCAAGATCGTCCCGCTGTTTTTGAAGTTAGGGTCGATGGATCAAGGGCTTCAGGTGTTACCGCAAAAGATATTATACTTAGTATAATCGGCAGAATTGGAACAGCCGGGGCAACTGGAACTGTAGTTGAATATAGGGGAGAAGCCATAAAATCATTAACTATGGAAGAAAGAATGACTGTCTGCAATATGTCAATCGAAGCAGGCGCAAGAGCGGGAATGATATCACCGGATGAAAAAACATTTGAATATTTAAAAGGCAGACCTTATATGCCTAAAGGACAAGAACTAAACATTAAACTGGATAGCTGGAAGACTTTAGCTACAGAGCAGGATGCACAATTTGATAGATCCATTAGTCTTGATGCTTCAAAAATGGCCCCACAGGTTAGCTGGGGAACCAATCCAGGCATGGTCGTAGGAATTGACGGTCGTGTTCCAAGCCCCAGTGACTATTCCGATTCTAATCTCAAAAAAGCGACTGAGAATGCTTTAGAATATATGGCTCTTAAACCGGGCACTAAAATTGAAGATATTAAACTTGATAGGATATTTATAGGTTCGTGTACTAATTCAAGGATTAATGATCTTATTGCTGCAGCAAAAATTGTGAAGGGCAAAAAAGTGTCTTCGAGCTTAAAAGCCATGGTAGTACCGGGTTCACAACTGGTAAAACTACAGGCTGAAAAAATCGGCCTTGATAAAATATTTAAAGAATCGGGGTTTGAATGGAGAGAAGCGGGATGCAGTATGTGTCTTGGCATGAATCCAGATATTCTGCAGCCTGGAGAAAGATGCGCCAGCACTTCAAACAGAAATTTTGAGGGAAGGCAGGGAAAAGGTGGGAGAACTCATCTTGTAAGCCCTATAATGGCAGCGGCGGCGGCCTTGGAAGGCCATTTTGTAGATATAAGACAGTGGGATATAGAAAGAGAATTATAAGGGGTCGGAAAATGAAACCATTTAAAAATTTTAAAGGCATAGTAGCTCCTCTGGACAGGATGGATATTGATACGGATCAAATTATTCCAAAACAGTTTTTAAAAAGAATTGAAAGAACAGGATTTGGACAGTTTCTTTTCTTTGACTGGAGATACCTTGATGACGGCAAACCTAACCCCGATTTTGTTCTAAACAAAGACAGATATAAAGATAGTCAGATTTTACTTGCAAAAGATAACTTTGGCAGTGGAAGCTCCAGAGAGCATGCCCCGTGGTCACTTGAAGATTACGGTTTTAAGGTAATAATAGCACCTTCATTTGCAGATATATTTTACAACAACTGTTTTAAAAACACTATGCTGCCAATTGTTTTGTCATCTGATAAGACTGATTATCTATTTGAAAAAGCTTTTAATGAACAAATATATATGCTTGATATAAACCTGGATGAACAAACTATAAAAGATGATTTAGGGTGGTCTGCTAATTTTGAAATAGATCAGTACAAAAAAAAGTCTTTACTCGAGGGCTTGGATGATATTTTAATAACACTACAACTGAAAGATAAAATAGATCAATTTGAAAAACATTATCAGCTTTAACTTTTCTTATAAATTATTATTCAATAATATAAAGTGGTTACAGAACATTCTTTATACACTGCACTAGATATTGTTGATGTTTTGTCATATTTTAATCTATAAATTGAATAACTACTCCTAACCCACTCTAAATAAAAATGTTTAATTAATATGTTACATAGAACGAATAAATAGAAAAAATCAAGACTAGTATTTATTATAAATAAGCATTACCATATAACTAAAGATGAGTTTCATAGAGTTAAAACAAATTCCAATACTTGTGCAACAGCAAAAGCTCTACTTAACACAGGAGCAGCAGCTGTTTTTAAGATTAATACAGATGACTTCTCTTGAGCTTAAAGAATATGTTGAAGAGCAGCTTATTGAAAACCCCGCTCTGGAAGAAGATTTAGAAAAGAAAACCAAAGATGATACTGAAAAGGATAACAACGAAGATATAAAGCTTGATAGTTATGGTTTTGATACTGGCAATTACATTCCATTTACCAATAAAACATATCATGACCAAGAAAGTGATTTTTCGTGGGAAAATAATCTCACTTCAGAGACCTCTCTCCAGGACTACCTCCGCTGGCAGCTTAAAATATCAAACTTCAGTGTAGAAGAAAAGTTTATTGCAACAATAATAATTGGTAACACTGATGAAGACGGTTATTTAAATTCAGAAGCTGATGAAATATTAAGTGAATTTTTACATTTATCTGCTTCTTCTGACAAAGATAGTTTAAAAAATGGATATATTATTAACAATCTTAACAAAAAAGAATTAGAAGAAGGAATAGGCCAAATTGAAGACGTCCTTTTAAAAATACATAATTCATTCGACCCTCTGGGTGTTTGTGCCAGAAATCTAAAAGAATGCCTAAAATTTCAAGCTTATAATCTCGGATTTAGGGATGGAGACTTAATCCTCAAACTGATAGGTGAATACTTAGAAGATATAAGCAATAACAGTTATGAAAAAATTGCATCTGAACTACAAATAGATGTTAGCGAGATATCGCAATCAGTTAATATAATCTCCTCCTTTGAGCCAAAACCGGGCAGGCCCTATTACAGCAGTGATATAGTAAAGCATATAACACCAGATTATTATGTGTATAGAATTGGAGATGAACTACAAATTCAGTTTAAGGTTAATATACCAAATTTAAAGGTAAGTCAGTATTATCAAAGGATAATTAGAAATTCTGATACTATAAACCCTGAAACCAAAAAATATATTAGAGAAAAACTCGATCTTGCCAAAAAAGTTATAAAAGGAATTCAGGAAAGAGAAATAGCAATTTCAAAAGTCATAAAAAAAATTGTAACTATTCAAAGAGATTATTTTTTTTACGGCAAAGATTTTATTAAACCACTCAAATTAAAAGACATAGCAGATGACGAAGACATAAATGTTCACGAATCGACCATAAGCAGGATGACAAGCAAGAAATACATATCTACTCCTAACGGAGTAATCCCTATGAGAGCTCTTTTTTCCAGAAAAATAGAAACGATGCACGGCACAGATATTTCGTATGACAGAGTCAGATCAATCATACAAGATCTAATAAAAAACGAGAGTACACAAAGCCCATACTCAGATGAAGATATATCAAAAATTCTGGAAATAAGAAGTATTAAACTAGCAAGAAGAACTGTAGCTAAATACAGAAAATTATTAAGTATCCCGTCTTCTTCTCAAAGATCTAAAAATTATAAGGAGAAAAGCCATGGAGCTTAGAATAACAATTAGACATGAAAAAGATGCTAAAAAAACCAGAAAACTAAGAGAATTTATCAAAAAAAAATCATCCAAAATTGAAAAGATAATAAATCAATATAGAACTCCATCTGAAGTTAAATTTATTCTAGATGTGCAAAAATTCGGAAATAAAGCTGAGATTATAATTAATAGTGGTATATTTAAATGCACTTCTGCAGTTGAGTCAGAAGATATGCTAAACTCCATAGAAAATGCTATAGGCAGTGTAATAAAACAATTAAAAAAACGAATAGACAAAAAGGTTTCTTTAAAGAAACGTAAAAGCACCGAAAAAGATATTACCACTAAAAACACTCTGGAAGAACCAAACTACGATCTGAAAATTGAGAATGCATCGCTAAAACCTATGTCTATCGATGAAGCCAGTCTACAGCTTGATATTTCCAGTAACAATTTTGTAACATTTTATAATAGCATCAGCGGCGAAATGAATGTACTATATAAAAACAAAAGTGAACAACTTGTACTTGTAACACCTTAGTACTCTATTTATATCCAATTATAATCTTTATGAATATCACTGACGAATTAGAAAAAGAAAGTATAATTGCATATCTGAAATCAAAAAACAAAAATGAAGTTATAAGAGAACTGACAAATCATATTTCCAAATTACATCCAAACATAAACACTGACCAGGCTTATGAAGTAATAATAGAAAGAGAAAAGCTGTGCAGCACAGCACTTGACGTAGGAGTAGCAATACCCCACGGAAAAATGAGTGGTATTTCCAATTTTATCATTACATTTGGAAAGAGTGAGCAAGGAATTGATTTTGAATCATTGGATGGAAAACCCACGCATCTGTTTATTCTAATTCTTAGTCCCGAAAATTCCTCAGGATTACATCTAAAACTGCTTGCCAAAATCTCCAAAATATTTAAAATCCGAGAGTTTCGATCAAAGCTATTAAATGCTAAAAACAGCGATGAGATTTATGAAATAATCGCAGAAGAAGATGCAAAACATTAAACCCGGAGAAAAGCTTACTGTTGAAGAACTGCTTAACACTTGGGGTGAAAATCTGCAATTAACTTTAATTTCTGGCAAAAAGGGTCTAAATCGTCAAATAACAGAAAACAGAGTACAAAAAATTGGCCTTAGGATGATCGAGCCTGATATTACTCTTGATACAGATACTGTTCAAATACTGGGCCACACAGAGATATCTTATTTAAACAATAAAAGTTCCAAGGATCAAAAAGAAATATTATTGAGACTTACTTGTCAACAAATTCCATGCTTAATAATAACAAAAGGCATTAATCCCCCTCAAAGCCTCGTAAAGCAATGTGAACGTGCAGATATACCGCTGCTTAAAACCGACCTTCACACTGGCAAAACAATCTCTTCACTCCGGTCAATATTTGAAATCAGATTTGCACCCTTTATTTCTGCGCATGGTGTTTTAATTGATATACACAGACTCGGGGTTCTTATACTGGGTAAAAGTGGAATAGGAAAGAGCGAATGCGCTCTTGATTTAGTTCTAAGAGGGGCAAAACTTGTAGTTGATGATTTAGTAGAAATCAGAAGATTAGGGTCTTCAAATCTTATTGGTTGTAGCCCGCCAAACATAAAGCACTTAATGGAGATAAGGGGAATTGGAATAATAAATATTAAGGATTTAGTAGGGCCTACAGCTGTAATGGACAGACGGGAGATAGATATGGTGATTGAACTCGAACATTGGGACCCTAAATCAGAATACAACAGAGTTGGTGATGAATACAACCACTATGAGATATTAAATGTACAACTTCCTTATTTAAAAATACCCGTAAGTCCTGGAAGAAATATATCTGCAATAGTAGAAATTGCCGTTAGAAACCAGATTTACAGACAATTAATTTCAACATAAAGTTTTTTTGATTATTATAAAACTAATATGAAATTAGTAATAGTTAGTGGCCTGTCGGGATCAGGAAAATCTTCAGCAATAAATATTCTTGAAGATTTAGGCTATTACTGCGTGGATAATTTGCCGCCTCAGCTAATTAGCACTTTTCTAAATCTGTGTAAGAAATCGTCCACAAAGATTGAAAAGGTTGCTTTAGGAATAGATATTAGAGAAGGTGAATTTTTAAATAATATTCACGATGAAGTTAAAATATTAAAGAAAAGTGGTAATAAAATTGAGTACTTATTTCTTGATGCATCAGATCAGACCTTAATTAAAAGGTATAAAGAAAGCAGGCGAATCCACCCGCTGGCGCCCAAGGGTAATCTAATCGAAGGAATTACAAAAGAGCGTCTGGCACTGAAAAAAATCAGAGAAAATTCGGCTCATATAATTGATACTTCCAAACTTTCTGTACACCAGTTAAAACAAATCGTAAAAGATATTTTTGGAAAATCCCAAAAAGAAAAGCTGATTTTAAATTTTAGTTCATTTGGATATAAATTTGGAATACCAAGTGATCCCGACATAATGATTGATGTCAGATTTTTGCCAAATCCACACTTTAATGAAAAAATTAAAAAATTTAATGGTCTTGATCTAAAAATTAAAAAATTTGTGCTAAACGGGAGTGAATCAAGAGTATTTTTAGACAAACTTATAGATTTTCTGGATTTTCTATTTGATAGATATATTCTTGAGGGTAAAAGTTATTTAACAGTTGCCATTGGATGTACTGGTGGAAAACACAGATCTGTTGTGATAGTAGAAGAACTGGGAAAGAGGTTTAAGAAATTAAATCCAAATATATCACATAGGGATATTAACAAAAAATAAATTAATGATAGGTATAATTGTAATTTCACACGGAAATTTCGCAGATGAATTAATTTCTGCAGTAAATTTTGTTTTATCAAGTAAACAACCTGCCATAAAAATGGTCGGAATGAACCTTGATACAAGTATAGATTTTGATGCTTTCAAAAAAGAGTTAAAAAGAACCATAAAAAAAGTTGATAAAGGAAATGGAGTGCTGCTAGTTACAGATATGTTTGGCGGCACACCCTCAAACATAAGCCTTACTTTTTTAGAAGAGGATAAGGTGGAAGTGATTTCCGGGGTAAACCTCCCAATGCTGATTAAGTTAGCTACTGTTTCTGAAGATACTTCTCTTTCAGATTCAGTAGAAATTGCCGAAAAAGCTGGGAGAGATAACATAATTGTGGCTAGCAAGCTGATAAAAAAATAAAAAATTAATTAAGGGGTGTTTGTATGAGAATAGAAAATTCTGAAGAAATAATAACTAAATGGAAGACCAATATAATTACAGGAGATTTAGAAGATTATACTTTGAAAATTGATGATGATGTTAATAAGGATTTTGCAGTTCTTGCGCTGTACCTCGATTATACAACTGTAAAAGCATCAGGATATGTAATGGACCATTATGAAGGGTATAAAAAGGCTGCTTCAGACATTTTGGGCTTACTTGGTATTTGTCTTACTCAGGATGATGAAAATAAGGTGATTAATGTAAAGTATTCACCACCAGAGGATGATCTTCAGGAACAACTTAAAAAACACATTTGGGGCGATGAATAAGTAATACAACTTTAGTTATGTATCTTGCCGATCTATACGACTCCTTCCTTATAGACCTAGACGGAGTGATCTATGTAGGAGAAAATCCTACTTATAAAGCGCCTCAAATTCTTAACAAATTATATAAAGCGGGCAAAGAAATCATTTTTATTACAAATGATCCCAGGAGATCTTCCTCACAATATGCGACAAAATTGACTAAAATTGATATCAATGCTCCAGCCACAAATATTGTAACATCAGCAACAGCCCTATCTATTCACATTCAAAGAAAATATAATACGAATTCAAAGAAAGCCTTTGTAATTGGATCAGACAATTTGAAAAAAGAAGTAAAAAAAATAGGATTAGAGCTGATTTCCAAAAAATCAAAAGTTAACTGCGATTTTGTAATTGTCGGTGGAGACAACCGCGTGGATTATAATGATTTAAAGAAGGCAACTCTTTGTATCAGAAATGGAGCCAAATTTTATGCTACTAACAACGACCCTTATTATCCTACTCCACAGGGCCTTGTTCCTGCCACAGGAGCGCTTGTTGCTGCCATAGAGACTGCATCATCTACAAAAGCCACCATTGTTGGCAAGCCAAAAAGGATAATGTTTAATATTGCCAAAAGCTTGCTGGTAAATAAGAGTAGAATTGCAGTTATAGGCGACAGGTTAGATACCGATATAGCTGGTGGCAAAAAAGCGGGTTTATCCACAATATTAACACTTACAGGATCAACTAAGATGGATGAAGTTAAATCATCAAAAATAAAACCCGATTACGTGATAAAAAATCTTAGCTACTTATATAAAGATTCCAGTTTATCTAAGCACAATTAGTCTAACTACTACCATCGTTTAAATTCCAATCATACTCGCTAAATTTTAGAGAATAATCTGAATTAATTTTTTTTGCCTCTTCAGCAGGCAGATACTCTCTAAAAAATCCCAAGACTGACCCATGTGTCTTAATAAAGTCCGATGCAAACCAGTTAAATATTGAAGATAGGTAAACAGTTTTCTGATTTTCATCAATGTAATTTTTATCTTTTTCTAAAAGAAACAGTCTTGTACGCTCAGCAAGTTGTTCTTCCAACTTAGAAGGTATAAATGACTGGCTTGGTAGTTTAGGACATCCTACTGCCGCACAAACAAGTGCAAAATGAATCCTTGGATCATTATAATTTTTCCTGATTATTTCATGTTCCAGATGATCCAGAGAAATCTTTTTTCCAAAAAGATTTACTACTTCTAACTTCCACGGTCCCTGCCTTTCTTTATTTATATCTTTAATACTTTTAACGGGATAATTATCTACAATTAGTTTTATGGTGGCAGCGTTATATAAATTTATTAAGTAAGTTAGTCTTTGCTTTTCTGACCATTTGTTAAAAGTAGTTACATCAACTTTTGCCAACGTATCAAGATAACTGTTGAGACTTTCAGGATTTTCTTTAATAGATTTATAGTTTGCAAGTCCATCTTTAACATTGTTTTTTAACAACAGATCATAATCTTTATAACCATGGTCAAAAGAAGCAGCAAAAGTATTTGAATTATTAAAAAATAAAATAGCAGAAATTATGAATAGTATTTTAAACCTGTTGGAAATTAAATTCATATTCATTTACTCTATAATCTTTATGAATTAGACTGACTATTATCAACAAGGATTCAATTTATACAATTGGATTTTGATTAGCTTTCGGCTGACTATCAATATAAAACTTGAAAAATGCAATATAGAAAATGACTGCTATAAATAGTCTGATAATTTTTGTAATTGTTTGCAATATAGGTTCGTAGTAAGAAATAATTCCTAAAAAATGAATAGGTATTTGATATATAAGAAAAGAAATATATATAAGTATTATTCCACAAAAAATAAATATTATGTATTTCACTAGATTATCTAATACAAATCTCAAAGTATAATGAACAGTATCAGTAAAATTAAGTTTATTTAAGATTAGAATAAACGGTACTGGAAGTATTAATATAAATAATATTTTCCAAATGTGATCTATATAATTAATTATTGTAAAAATAAATTTTAATATGCTGTGCTGATCTATATGGCTATTAGTAAATTGCCCTAAGGTTTGTAGACCAATAAATCCCGTCATATAATAAGAGCTTAAATAATGTTAGATTAATTATACTGCAAAAAGGAAGGGGCAGTGAAAAGAGATGATAATATTAGAAGAAGGAATAATATCCCCCTCTTCTAATTTAGTATTTTATTATTTAGGTACACCGGGTTCTGTCATAGTAACGGGGTCAAGTACTCTGCTGAGTTCTTTTTCAGACATTACCTGTTTTTCCAAAGCTACTTCTCTCACAGTTTTGCCAGTTGCATAAGCCTCTTTAGCAATTGCTGCAGCATTATCATATCCAATTATAGGCGCAAGACTCGTACACATTGCTAAACTTTTTTCTATCATCTCTTCACAGCGTTTTTTGTCTGCCTGTATGCCGTCAATACATTTATCGGCAAATACATTTGATACATTTGAAAGAAGCCTTATTGATTGCAGCAGATTACTAGCCATCATCGGCATCATTACATTGAGCTCGAAATTACCAGACTGACCCCCTACAGTAATAGCAAGATCATTTCCTATAACCTGCGCTGAGACCTGTGTGACAGATTCGGCGATAACGGGGTTTACTTTGCCGGGCATAATTGATGAACCAGGCTGTACGGCAGGAACCATAATTTCTCCTATCCCGCATCTAGGGCCACTGCCTAACCACCTGATATCATTGGCTATTTTCATCATGCTCACAGCTATAGTTTTAAGTACTCCACTTGTTTGCACAACTGCATCTTTAGATGCCTGAGCTTCAAAATGATTATCTGCTTCTCTAAATTTAACACTAGTAAGTTTTGTTAAGTTCTTTGCAATCATGGCACCAAATCTTCTTGGAGTATTAATGCCTGTTCCAACAGCAGTTCCACCAATTGGAAGCTCGGAAAGCTCGTCCCTTACTTTTTGCAGTCTTGAGATTCCGTGTTCAATCATACTTGCATATCCGCTGAATTCCTGCCCAAGTCTTATAGGGGTTGCATCCTGCAGGTGAGTTCTTCCAATTTTTACAATCTTATCAAACTGCCTTGCTTTCTTAGCAAGTGATTTCTGCAGCCTTTTCATTGAAGGGATTAATTTATATTGTATCTCAACAAGAGCAGATACATGCATAGCAGTTGGAATGCTATCGTTACTGGACTGACCCATATTTATATGATCATTTGGATGAATCTTTTTTGAAGAACCTTTTGCTAAAAGCTCATTTGCCCTTGTTGCAATTACTTCATTTGTATTCATATTAGTAGAAGTCCCAGAACCAGTCTGAAAAATATCAACCACAAAATGATCGTCTAATTTTCCTTCTGCTACTTCTTTTGCGGCGCTTATAATTGCACTGCCAATGTTTTTAGGCAGGAGTCCAAGACTCATATTTGCTTCAGCGGCCGATAATTTTATAAGCGCCATAGCCCTAATAAATTCTTTTGGCAGCCCTACTCCGCTTACAGGAAAATTATCTATGGCTCTTGCCGTCTGAGCTGCATAATAAGCATCCTTTGGAACTTCCATTTCACCCATCGAATCAGAAACTACTCTATAACCACTTTTTGCCATCTTCTTCCTCCTTACTAGCGTAAGTGAATATATTTACCCTAAGATTTTAAATGATAAATATATTTTGAATTTAATTTAGAGATGAATAATATAAACAACTACATATAGAAAGTCTATGCAATAATTATATCATTTAAAAAGTACAAAAGAGGTCGTTTATGCCAAGAATAAAAGCAGGAGAAATTGAATTAAATTATGAAATTGATGGAAATGGTGACGCACTTATTTTTATTAATGGTATCACTATGGATACAAACGGCTGGGCATACCAGGCGCCATTTTTCTCACAATACTTTAAAGTCATTAGATACGACTGCAGGGGTCAGGGAATGTCCGACAAACCTGATGATGATTATTCGCAGCAATTGCATGCAGAAGATCTCTACAATCTTTTAGAAGTATTAAATATTAATAAGATACATCTGGTTGGACTCTCAAACGGGGGGATGATTGCACAGCATTTTGCCCTTAGATATCCGGATAAACTTACGTCTCTTGTTTTAGTAGATACCTGCAGTTATGTAGACAAACTTCTGCAATTGATGGTTGATACATGGATTAAAGCCACCGAGATAGGCGGAAATGAGTTTCGATATGATATGTCACTGCCTGTAATATTTTCTGAAACATTTATAAGAAATAATGAAGAAAATTTAATACATATGAAAGAGAATAACCTTTTGACAAACTCCCCAAAAGCAGTAATAAACCTTGTAAAAGCGACTTCAAAGCATGATTTAAAAGATAGAGTATCAGATATCAGATGCCCCACACTTATTATTGTTGGTGAAGAGGACATATTAATACCCTTAAAATATTCGAAGATCCTTCATGAAAAAATAAAAGGTTCGCAACTTATAACCATTCCAAACTGCGGTCATATACCGTCTTTGGAAAAACCTGCTGAATTTAATGAAATCGTATTTAGGTTTCTAGATAAGGTTATAAATAGCTAGATATTTAAAATCAAATAATAGTTAAATAAACCTATTTTTCGAGATAGGTTTTTATAGGATAAACCCTGTTTGCTCTTTTTAATTTTTTAAGGGCTTTTACTTCGATCTGTCTTATTCTTTCTCTTGTAACAGAGAATTCATTTCCTACTTCTTCGAGGGTATGTTCTTTGTCTTTATCAATTCCAAATCTCATTCTGACTATTATTTCTTCTCTATTGCTAAGTGTGGTCATAAGAGCATTATCTATTAGCCCTTTTAACTCTTTATGCTCAAGATTTTGAAGCGGTGATTGAGAATTATCGTCCTCAATAAAATCCATGAGCCTGCTGTCGTCTTCATCGCCGATTGGAGTTTCTAAAGAAATTGGGTCTTTAGTAATTTTTAAGACTCTTGCAACATTATCAACCTGCATTCCTGCCTTTTTCGATATTTCCTCTATTAAGGGCTCTCTACCCAGTTCCTGCACAAGTGATCTGGATACTCTTAGCAGTTTATTAATAGTTTCTGTCATATGAACAGGGATTCTAATAATTCTGGACTGGTCGGCAAGAGACCTTGTAATAGCCTGCCTTATCCACCAGGTTGCGTAAGTAGAGAATTTGTACCCTCTACTATATTCAAATTTTTCCACTGCCCTCATCAGGCCCACATTTCCTTCCTGAATTAAATCTAAGAATGGAAAACCCCGGTTTATGTACCTGCGGGCAATACTAACCACTAATCTCAAATTAGACTCTATTAAGTCTCTTTTTGCTTCTCTTGAAATTTTATCACCACGAAAAATCTTTCTGAGTGACTTTTTAGTTATATTAAGATCATGAGTTGGATTTTTCAGTTCCTCTTCCTTTTTGGTATTGGCTGCTTTTTTCGTAACTGTTTTTAAATTTTTCTCAGCAGATTCAACTTTAATCAAAGCAACTGATATAATTCTCTTAATCTGGTTTGAATTGAGATTGAGATTTTCAAGAATTTTTACTATGCTATCATTATTTTTTTTGATCTTTGAATGGGTGTCATCACTACTGCCATTTTGAGACAGTTTCACAAGCTTTTCGTTGTCCTTGTGATGTTTCTTTATAGATGTTAGAGATCTTCTAATACTGTACAGCACATCTTCTTCCTCATACTCTTCTGCACCTTCATAATATATATCTGTAAAATCTTTAAGCCCTACACTGCCTTCTTTTATTTTTTCCCCTATTTTTATTACTTCGTCTAATAGTACTGAACAAGGAAGTATTGCTCTGGCAATTAGTTTTTTTCCCAGTTCTATTTTTTTAGCAAGATCAATTTCATCCTTTCTTGATAGCAGTGTATGTCCTGAAATCTCATGCAGGTAATATTTTATTAAATCGTGTTCATTTATGTTTTTCCGTTCTGCTTGGGCCTTAGAATTCTTGCTTTCTTCAGTGCTACTATTATCTGATGATTCCGATCCTTTCTCACCATTTTGAGCATTTTTATAAAGTTCACTATCTACAGAACCCCCATCAACATCCTTGCTATTTACCTCATCAAATTCCTTGTTTGCAAGCCCGTCAGTTGAATCAGAATATTTGTTATCTTCTTTTTTATTAAGCTCCATATACCTGCTCACTAAGATTCTTTTCTAATTTTACTAAATTATCATATTCCTTCAGTAGATTAATTTCGAAGTCAGGCTCTTTGTTATTAACATCACTTTTAAGCCTTGATTTAATCTTTCTTTGTTCTTTTTTTATACTTTGCAGCTTTATTCTTCTGTAAGACTGTTCAAATATCTTGTCAGCAATATGTTCATTCTCAATATCTTCCGAAGACAGTAGCAATTCAGAAATAATTTGGCGTGATTCATTATCATCAAAATGGTTTATCAGTGATGCAATATCGCTGAAATCAGACTGAATATAAACGTTAATAATTCCTTTCAGAATTTCTTCCTCTAATAAATCAAGGATATTATCATCCCTGATTTTTTCGATAAAATGAGGATAGTGCAGGAGCACTTTTAAAAATATGAGTTCATATGAGTTTTTGGATTGGGAGTTATTGCTGCCAGCTTGATTTAGCGCTTTAGGGTTTGCATTTTTCAATAGAGAGTAAATTTCCTGCTCTCTTAACCCAAACATCTCAGCTGCTTTTTTTGTATAAAAGCTTCGGTTTATCGTATCTGAAAACAGTGATAGTTTTTCTACTATTTCTTTTATTATACTGTTTCTTGATTTAGTGCCAGAATTTAGTTCATCTAAAATATTTTCAAAATAAAAATCAATAAGAGGTTTAGCACTGTTTATTAGACTCAGGAACTTCTCTTTACCAATCTTCTCTATTAGCGATGAAGGATCTTCATCGTGCGGCAATACAACAACGAAAGGGGCAACCCCGTGTTTTAGGAAAACATCTAATGCTCTTAAAGATGCATTAATACCTGATTTATCCCCATCATATATTATCACCATATTTTCACAAAACCTCTTAAGAAGCTTAGCATGATTTGATGTAAGAGAAGTGCCAAGTGTAGCAACAACATTTTTAACACCGTTTTGATAAAGTGATAACAAGTCAATATAGCCCTCAACAATAATTACTCTGTTATCTTTTCTTATATCATTTCTGGTTTCATTTAAACCGTACAATATGCTGCTCTTATTATATACAGGACTCTCTGGTGAATTTAAATATTTGGGGATTTCATCAAAAAGGGTTCTTCCTCCAAATCCTGCAACTTTATTATTAAGATCAACTATTGGAAATATTATTCTGCCTCTAAATCTATCATAAAAACCACCTGGAGCTTTAGCGCTTTTTATTATAAGTCCCAGTTGTTCTGCAAGTTTTATTGGCACATTTTTACTACTTAATTTTGTTGCCAAACCATTCCATTCATTTATGCTGTAACCAATACTAAACCTTTCAAGACTATCTTTTTCTATCCCCCGGGAGGCGAGGTAATTAAACGCTTTTTTTCCTTCAGCAGTTTGTTTTAAGTTAGCTATGAAAAATTTATTGGCAAAAATATTAATTTTATAAAGTAATTCGGTGTTTGATTTAGTCTTTATATTTTGAGATCTACTGGGCATCTGCACACCTGCAATTTCGGCAAGTTCTTTTAACGCAGAAGGGAAGTCCAAATTATTATACTTCATATGAAAACCAATAACATCTCCACCGCTGCCACAGGAAAAGCAGTGAAAAAGCGACTTGTCTTCACTAACTCTCATAGACGGTTTATGATCATCATGGAAAGGACAAATTCCAAGGTAGTCTCTGCCCGAATGTTTCAAACTAATAAACTTTTGGATATGGTCTATTATGCTTATGTTATCCTTGATATTTCGGACTATATCAATATTATTTAATTGGTTCATGCTAATAAATTAATTTAAACAAATATAAGATCCACAAACCAAAACTTCTCGCAAATAAACAAATCTACAATAAATGATATCTACGATTACTTACTACAAGAAATAATATTATTAATTCAAAACTATCAATTAAATAGACCAAGATTAAGCGGTATTAAAACGTAAATCATTACTTTTAATATGTCAAGCAAGTAACTTTAAGAATAAAGTTATTTATCATTATTATCAAATGAGAATTTTCCTACTTTCTCCCTGTTTTGCTTAATTATTTCGTCTTGCTCTTCGTCGCTCAGATTATCAAATTCACTATCAGTATCTACCTGCCTTTGTTCTTCAAACCTTTTTATCCAAGAATCCCTTTGGTCTCTTACTTTATCAACAAGTCCCATAAATTCCTCCTAAAATATTTTTAATTAACAACCTCAGAAGCAGAAACAAAATCAACATAACCATTTAGCTTAGGAAGTATATCCGACAGTACTCTAATCGTCTGTGGATATGGATGACAAATACCTATTGCAAAACCCTGCTTTTTAGAAATCTTTAACAGTTCATTAATCTTGCTTCTTATCTGTTTTTCCCCTTCTTTTCCATTATCAAGAAATATATCCCGCTCAGCCGTTTTTATTCCAAGTTTTTTGGCTTGTATATACCCCTGGGATCTGGGAGAAGTTTTGCTGTCTATAAAAAACAAGCCTTCTTTCTTTACTCTTTTAAGAACAAGGTTCATAAGTTCACTGCTTTCAGTAAACTTAGATCCCATATGGTTATTCACGCCCTTTATATAAGGCACTGAAGATAAATTTTCTTCAAGTAAGTTTAGAATCTGGCTTTTAGAAAGTCCTGTCAATAGTGCGTTTTCTCCGGCATCTATACCTGAATAACCAGAAGTGTGCTTTGGCTCCATAGGTAGATGAAGCAAAACATCCCAGCCCTTATTGTTTGCCCTCTCGGCAGCATATTTAGAATGAGGAAGATTAGGAAGAACGGCTAAATTTAGATTTACGGGTATTTTTAATAGATCATCAATATATCTTTTATTGAGCCCAATATCATCCACAATAATTACAATTTTTGGTTTAGTTTTTAGCCCTTTCAAAAATGCAAATTCTTTATTTTCGACCGCATCTTTCGTTTTAGCTTTTGTGGTAGTTTTGCTAGGTTTAATTAAAACCTTATCTTTTACCGTAGTAGTTTTAGATGGGGTCTTACTTGGTAACGGTTTTGGTATCTCAAGTTTAAAATTTATCTTATGGGTATATAAATTATGGATATACAAATTTGAAGAACTAAGATTATTACTATTTTTATTTACATCAACACCTACATAGTCAAGTTTAGAAAGATTAGAAAATTTTTCATTAAATTTTTCAATTTTACCTATTTGATCTGTTTTAATTGAAACTTCTTTATACTCCCATTTTATATCGCCTTTTTTTCTTCTATCATTTTTTTTGCTGATTATTTCTCTTTTTTCAAGTCCTATTTCTGAAAATATTTCATTTAATTTTGTATCAATTTTTTCAATCTCTTCATTTAGTTCTTCTTCACTTATTCTTACGTTGTCTGCATCCCTGGATATTGTTTTATTTATAAATTGGAGTGCCATTAAAGATAAAACAACGATAACTATAAAGCTTATAGTTCCTAAAAGAACTCTGCCGCCTTTTTTCTTTTTAGCACGGTATACTCTTTTCTTTCTCGCTACAGGTTTTCTCTTAGATTTTGCCAAGTATAAATACTCCGGGATATGGCTTTTGTGTTAATTTGCAGAATTTTTGGCTGCTATTAATTCTTTAGCCCTTTTAAGTTGCAAGTCGCTTTTACTGTCTTTGTTTTCAACAATAACATCAGGTACTACACCTACGTTGTTAATCGACCTTCCGCTTGGCGCATAAAATTTTGCTGTGGTTATTTTCAGTCCAGACCCATCTTCAAGCTTAATGATTGTCTGAACTGACCCTTTACCAAAGGTTTTTGTCCCAATAATTGTTGACCTGTTATAATCCTGGAGCGCTTCTGCAACAACCTCTGATGCGCTGGCACTGCCTTTATTAACTAATACCACTATTGGAAACTCGTGAGTCTCTGAGTTCTTTGTTGCATAGTAGTCCAAATTCTGGCCTCTATTTCTTCCTTTTACGCTTACGATGATTCCCTCATCTATGAACTCATCCACAACTTCCACTGCCTGTGTCAACAACCCTCCGGGATTGTTTCTAAGGTCTAATATTAAACCCGATAGCTTGCCATTATTTTCTTTTTGCAGTTTATCAATAGCATCTTTTAGTTCACTTGAAGTCTTATCCTGAAATTGGAAGAGTTTTACATAACCAAGCTTGCCATCTAAAAGTTCTGATTTTACGCTTTTTATATAAATAATACTCCTTTCCAACTTAATAACCTCAAATGACGAATCTCTTTTCTTTTTAACCTTAATAGTTACTTCTGTTCCAACAGGACCTCTTAGCAGTTTTACCGCTTCAAGCTCTATCATCTTTTTAGATGACTTACCATTAATTTCAACAATTTGATCGCCTGATTCGATCCCAGCAGCATAAGCAGGAGTATCTTCAAGCGGAGAAACAACAGTTAAGACACCGTTTTTAATTGTTATTTCCATCCCTACCCCGCCAAATTCACCTGAAGTACCTTCTTCTAAATTCTTAAATCTATCAGGGGTTAAATAAGCAGAATAAGGGTCTAGACTATTTAACATTCCTTCAATAGCATTTAGCGACAGTTCCCTGCTATCAATTTCATCAACATAATTACGTTCAACAAGATCCAGTACCCTTGTAAAGGTTGAAAGACCTTCATATATATTATCATCGCCATATGACGATGAAGCGAAAAAGAAAAGAATTAAAAAAACATACATTTTTTTCATATAAACACCTTTATATATTTTTTAGTAATATTATAGAAAGTAATTTGGGTTAAGACAAAAAGAATTAAAAAAAATTTGAAGAAATTTGAAACTTTATTATTTAGAATTCAACATTTCTATAGCAGCCTCGGCAATATTATTTGCTTTAAGTCCGAAATATTCAAGCAGTTTCATCCCATTTCCAGAAGTGCCAAATCTATCTTTCATCCCTATTCTTTTAAGTCTGGTAGGACAATGCTCTGAAAGTACTTCAGAAACAGCACCACCAAGACCACCAATAATATTATGATCTTCTGCAGTTATTACAGCTTTTGTTTTCTCTGCAACAGATACGATTGTTTCGACATCAATTGGCTTTATTGTCGAAAGATTTACAACTGAGGCATCTATACCCTGCTCTTCCAGTAATTTGGCAGCCTGCAATGCCTCGCTTACCATGATACCTGCTGCAAATATTCCCACATCGCTGCCATGGCGAAGAATACTCGCTTTGCCAAGCTCAAATTTGTACTTAGAATTGTATATCGTGGGAAATTTTGCCCTTGCGAGCCGTACGTAGACTGGGCCATCATTATCAGTAATTGTTCTTATCACCTGCTCGGTTTCTATAGCATCTGCAGGAACAATTACCCTCATATTTGGAAGAACCCTCATCAAACAAATATCTTCTAAAGCCTGATGAGTAGCACCGTCCTCACCCACTGTAACACCTGCATGTGTTGCAACAATCTTTACATTTAATTTTGGAAAGGCTATTGATTGCCTTACATGCTCCCATGCTCTTCCAGTTGCGAATATAGCAAATGTACTGGCAAAAGGTCTTTTGCCTGCGAGTGCAAATCCAGCGGCAGTCGCCATCATATCCTGTTCTGACACTCCCATTGTAAAAAATCTTTCAGGATACTCTTTTCCAAATAAATTAGTTTTTGTAGAAACAGTCAGGTCGGCATCCAGCACTACAATATCACTGTAGCTTTTGCCCAGATCAACTAACGTTTTACCGTAAACTTCTCTTATATATATACTTTCTCCAGGCTCTTCTAATACATAATCGCTGTATGCGGATTTGCTCATGCCGCTTCACCAAGCTCCTTAAGAGCAATTTTTAATTCTTCATCGGATGGAGCAACACCGTGATAGTGGCCTTTATTTTCAAATATAGAAACACCCTTACCTTTTATTGTATTAGCTATAATAGCAAAGGGCTTGCCTTTTGTAGACTTAGCTCTATCAAAAGCATTAATTAAGCTTTGTATATCGTGTCCATCTTCAAGTTCTTCAACTTCCCATCCAAATGCAACAAATTTATCAGCGACAGGGCTTATATCCTTAATCTTATCCATAGCACCATCATTTTGAAATCTGTTTCTATCAACTATTGCGCATAAGTTGTCCAGCTTCCTGTAAGATGAAGTAGTAATAGCTTCCCAGGTAGCCCCCTCCTGCAACTCCCCGTCACTGAGGAGGGCATATACCCTATAATCCTTTTTATCCAGTTTCCCGGCAAGTGCAATCCCGTTTGAGGCTGAAAGACCGTGTCCAAGAGAACCGGTGGTGGCCTCGATCCCAATAGATACGTCATATTCAGGATGCCCCTGTAGTATGCTTGCGGGTTTACGTAAATTATTAAGCTCTTCTCTTGGAAAATAACCTGCCAGCGCCAGTGTAGCATAAAGTGCCGGCGCTCCATGACCCTTAGACATTATAAACCGATCCCTATCCTGCCAACTAGGGTTTGCCGGATCGTACCTCATAACTGAGAAATAAATGACTGTTAATATATCAACAGAGGAAAGTGATCCACCCGTGTGACCAGATTTGCAGTTGTTTAGAGCCTTTAGTAAATCAATACGAATATTTCTGGCTCTATCTTTTAACGCTTCTATATCAGTTGTAAGTTCCATCATATATTAATAAATTACTAGAGTAACTTAGAAAAAGGAGCGAATAATATAAACCTCAATATAGATATGTCAACAATACCACAAGCACAATTTATTGTATTTAACTTAAGCATTAATTAATTTATAGCTTGAACACGATTGCAAAATCAGCTAACTTAACTTTTTCTTATTATGTATGGACTTATAAAGCAAATTACGACAAAATATTTTAGCTCCTATATGGAATTCTTCACAAAGATTTCCAATTTCAATATTCTCTATAGAATATTGATTATACCAGTCTTTACTTTCATATATATATTAACTTTTTTTGCTTTATCTTTAATAGTCTTAACAGTGGTTTTATTTGTAATGCCTATTTCACTGATCTATAAACCTCATTTAAAAAATAGTTATAAAAAATAATTATTCAAAATTGTATTGCAGCCTAAGGAGTTAGATATTGAAGTTAGATATTAAGGAAATAGATATCAAAAATCTTCCAAGCCATATAGTAATAATTATGGACGGTAATGGGAGATGGGCAAAAAAAAATAAGCTAGACAGAATAAGTGGGCACAGACAGGGGATGAAGTCCGTAAAATCTATTATAACAGAGTCCAGAAAAATTGGGATCAAATATCTCACTCTATACGCTTTTTCCGCACAAAACTGGAACAGACCCAGGCCTGAAGTAAATGCACTGATGGAACTGCTACAGTTTTATCTCATCGAGGAAGGAAAGACGCTTGTAGAAAAAGATATAAGACTAAATGCAATAGGCAGATTAAATTCACTGCCAAAAAATGCCTATGAAGTTCTTACTGAAACCATGAACCTAACAAAAAATTGCAGTGGCATGACACTTACACTTGCTCTCAGCTACGGCGGGAGAGAAGAAATAATCGATGCGGTTAAACAGATTTCAAATCTTACCAACATTTCTAGCAGTGATATAGACGAAGAATTTTTCTCTAAATTTCTTTATACATCAGACATACCAGACCCTGACCTGCTTATAAGAACTAGTGGAGAACATAGAATATCAAATTTGCTTCTGTGGCAGCTTGCGTATACAGAAATATATTTTACTAAAACCCTTTGGCCCGATTTTCGTAAAAGACATCTGTTAAAGGCAATTTCTAATTACCAGAGCAGAGAAAGAAGATTCGGACTTACGGGTGAGCAATTAAAAAAAAGGGAAATTCTTTGAAAAACATTTCTATCCTAGGATCAACCGGATCAATAGGCACTCAAACACTCGAAGTTATTTCTTATTTTCCTGATAAATTTAAAGTTGTAGGTCTTTCAGCCGGAAACAACATTGATCTGCTTGCAAAACAGGCTACTCAGTTCAGGCCAGATATGGTATCGATAAAAAGTGAATCTAATATAGGTGAACTGAAATCAAAACTAAATGACGATAATATAGATATCTTTTTTGGAGAGCAAGGCGCTAGCAATGTAGCTTCTCACCCCGATGCAGATCTTGTAGTATCTGCTATGGTCGGGGCATCAGGGCTAAAACCAACTATTGCAGCAATTAAGGCAGGAAAAGATATAGCGCTTGCTAATAAAGAAACTCTTGTGATGGCCGGAAAGCTCATTACTGAAGAAGCCAAAAATAGAGATGTAAATATTATACCTGTAGATAGTGAGCACAACGCAATATATCAAATTATCAAAATCTCAGACAAGAAACACTTAAAAAGAATTATCCTAACAGCATCGGGTGGTCCTTTCTTAAATACCCCTGCACAAGAAATGAACAATATATCTGTTGCTTCAGCACTGAATCACCCAACCTGGAAAATGGGTAAAAAAATTACAATCGACTCAGCTACACTAATGAACAAATGTTTTGAAATAATAGAAGCAAAATGGCTTTTTGATTTGAGAGACGATATGATTTCAGTATGGATTCATCCACAGAGTATCATACACTCCATGGTAGAATTTATTGATGGATCAATAATCTCACAAATGGGCCTTCCCGATATGAAAATACCAATTTCATATTCACTAAATTATCCCGACAGATTAAACCTGGGAATAGACAATGCCTCTCCGTCAAATTTTACCAATCTTGAATTTAAAGAAGTTGACACAGCCAAATTCCCGTCTATTAATTATGCATTTTACGCACTTAAAGAAAGTGGTACACTACCAGCGGTGATGAATGCGGCAAATGAAGTTGCAGTGCTGGAATTTTTAGAGGGAAATATTGGTTTTACTAAAATATTAGATACTGTCAAAAAGGTTATGGATCTTCATGACAACTCAATTGAGTATAACTACAACACGATAATTGATTCAGATCTCTGGGCTAGAAATAAAGCCAAAGAGGTTATTTATAATTAGGAGAATAATATGTACATACTTTTAGGATTTTTTTTTGTAATAGGAATACTGGTTTTTTTTCATGAATTAGGACACTTCTTAGTAGCCAAATGGAGTGGCGTTAGAGTTGAGAAATTCTCACTAGGCTTTGGCAAAAAAATAATTAGTTTCCGGCGTGGTGAAACAGAGTATTTAATCTCAATGCTCCCGCTTGGCGGTTATGTAAAGATGTATGGAGAAACTGGAGAGGGAAACTTTATTGTTGAAGATGTACAAGCAGGGTCTAATGCCGAAAAACTAGGGTTTTTATCCGGGGATAAAATAGCAAAAATAGATGGCAATGAATTAAAAGAATTTTCTACATGGAAAAGTTTATTAAACAAACTAAATATTTCTGAAAATAAAGAACACGAATATTTAATAGAACGCGATGAAGAAAGAATACGTCTAAATGGAACCTTAGAAGATATTGAAGGAATAAACGCATTTTCTGAAAAAGAGTATAAAAGAGGATTTTCCAACCAGCCTCTTTTAAACAGGTTCCTTATTGTAATAGCAGGTCCGTTTATGAATTTTTTTCTACCCTTTGTCTTCTTTCCAATTATGTTTTATATTGGCATTGGACAGCCTGCATATTTAGATAAACTGCCCGAAATTGGATATATCCAACCAGAATCAGAGGCTGAAAAAGCAGGTTTTGAAAAGGGCGATAAAATTTTAAAAATTAACGATAAACCGGTTAAAAACTGGAAAGAAGCCACTATAGCATTTCAAATAAATCCTGATTCGATCGTTAACGTTACAGTTGATAGAGATGGAATCGAAAAAGACCTGTCGGTAAAAACAATTGCAACTAAAAAAGGTATAGTGGCAATTGGTGTTGCTGAATTTTTACAGGCAGTAGTTGGAAGTGTCGGACCCGGTACACCGGCAAAGCAAGCAGGCCTCAAAAAGGGTGATAAGATTGTAAAAATTGATGATATAGAAATCATAGACTGGTATCAGATGTCTACGGTTATAAAACAGAGGGCTAATAAAGAAACTACTTTTATAATTAATAGAGAAGGTAAAAATCTGACATTAAATATTACCCCTGACACTGTAGAAAACAATCAGGGACAAGTTGGCATTTCACCATATTATGAACAAATAATCCAGAAATATGGATTTTTCAAATCTATTACTAAGGGAATTCAAAAGGCTTATGAAGAAATAATACTAATTACTGAGGTATTATTTGGTTTTCTGTATAAAATGGTTACAGGCGCTATCCCTTTAAGCACGGCTGGAAAAACGATTGCCGGTCCTTTATTTATTGCTAAAATTTCCGGAGCTGCTGCGGAAGGTGGCATGGCAACTTTGTTGAAGTTTACTGCTTTTATAAGCATTAATCTTGCAATTATTAATCTTTTCCCGATTCCAATGCTAGATGGCGGTCATGTTGTTTATATTTCTTTAGAAGCAATCAGGAGAAAACCTCTTAGTCAAAGAACTATGGAATACAGCCAGAGAGTTGGATTCAGTTTGTTAATCCTTCTAATGTTTTTTGCAGTTTACAATGATATATCCAAACTAAAAGATGATATAGTGAAACCGTTTAAAAACGCCATCGAATATATAAAGTAGTACTTATTAAAATTTTATAGTTTCCTAAATGAGTCTACTAAAATTAGGAAAAGACAACTGGGCTAGAACTTCGCCTACAAAGCTTGGTATTCTTTATATAGCACTGACACTCTTTGTAGGCTTCGCCGCTATAAACACCGGCAATAATTTGCTCTATCTTACCTTTGGTATGATGCTGAGTTTTGTAATTGTATCCGGGGTTATTTCCATGTTCAATCTAGCAAGGATCGATGTTGATTTTAAAGTACCAAGGGATATATATGCTCTCAGCTCTACTAACCTAATATTTATACTTTCCAACAAAAAGCCTTTAATTCCCTCATATTCCCTAACAATTGACTTAAACGGCAGAAAAACTTTTGTACCCTATTTAAAAAGAGATACAAAATTAAAGACTAATCTAAGATATATTTTTAATAAAAGGGGGTGGAATTCTATTCCCGACGCTACAATTTCGACAAGTTTCCCTTTTGGTTTTTTTAAAAAATGGATCAGGATAGATTTAGGGAAAAAAGAAGTACTCGTTTATCCAAAGATTGAGAAAGTTGATATTTCCAGTGATTATCTGAAGGAAAAAAAGGGTGAGAATGAAATAGACAGAAAAGGCTTTGGAACAGATTTGAGATCAATTAAAGATTTCAGTCAGGGCGATAATCCAAAGTTTATACACTGGAAAGCATCTGCCAAAAAAAATAAATTAATGCTTAAAGAAATGCAGGATGAAGAATCAGAATCTGTCACACTGCAGTTTAATCCTACCAAAAACAAAGGTGAACTCGAAAGACAGATAGTAAGTATTGCATCTACCTTAATGGAACTGCTCAATAGAAATTATCTGGTTGATTTTATATCACCGCAAAAGACTTATCAGCACACTCAAATTGGAAATCCGCCAAGAGAAGTACTTTCTTACTTAGCTCTTTATAACAATTAAGAATAAAAAATAACAAGAGATATAAGCGTGTTATTTATTACTTATCTTTTTTAGCTTTATTTGCCATTTCAACTAAAGGGCGCCTGCCGTTACTGTCTTTTCTAAAACATTCTATGATATGTTCTGCATCTTTGAAAGGAACAGTAATAAAGGAAAATTTATCAAAAACTTGCACATCGTCAATGCTTCTATCTTCGACGTTGGCTTTGTCTTTAATAAAACTAACCAACTTTCTTTTATTCATATCGTCCTTTTTACCCCTTG
>SMWS01000088.1 GCA_004356685.1 Deltaproteobacteria bacterium | reverse complement strand
TTTTTGGTCATAATATTGAAGACAGGATGGGTCATTTTAAATACCTGCTGTTTTATTTAAGTACTGGATTTATAGCCGCTTTTTTTCAGATTGCTATGAATATAAGCTCGCAGATTCCAATGATTGGCGCAAGCGGCGCAATTTCGGGTGTTTTAGGGGCATATCTTTTATTCTTCCCAATGTCTAAGATACTTACTCTTGTGCCAATATTTATCTTTATTCGGCTCATGCATATACCTGCTGTCGTATTTATTTTATTCTGGTTTGGGCTTCAGCTTTTATTCGGTATTGGTTCACTGTCTGCCTCTCAAAGTTCGGGAGGAGTAGCATTTTGGGCGCATATTGGAGGATTTATAGGTGGAATAATCCTGGCTAAATCATTTCAAAAAAAGGGTTACAAACTGCTTAGCAGCATTAAAACAAAGTATTATCATTAAATAACTATGAGAAAAAAAGAAGTAATTGGAATACTTGCCGGCGGCGGACCGGCACCTGGAATAAACGGGGTTATAAGCGCTGTCACTATTGAGGCAAACAACAGGGGTTTAAAAGTAATTGGGATACTCGATGGATTTAAATGGCTAATCAAAAAGGACTGGACAAAGATTGAATATTTAACGATTGATAAGACCTCCAGAATCCATAATACCGGCGGATCAATCATCGGAATTTCGAGGGATAATCCATTAGAATCAAAAGAAACATTAAAAAATGTTATTCAAACCATTAATAAACTTGGAATAAAATATTTAATAACAATCGGTGGAGACGGCACGCTTTTTTTATCTAAAAAATTAGAAGAGGCCGCAAAAGGTAAATTTAAAATAGCGCATATTCCAAAAACAATTGACAACAATGTTGCTCTGCCCGGACATATTTCCACTTTTGGATTTGAAACTGCAAGACATATAGGCACAAAGGAGGTCCAAAACCTCATGGAAGACGCCCGGACAACTAGTAGGTGGTTTTTTGTTGTTACCATGGGAAGAAAAACGGGACACCTTGCGCTTGGAATCGGAAGGGCTGCAAGCGCTACTCTCACGATAATTCCCGAGGAATTTGTAAACAAAAAGGTAGCGCTGCAAAAGGTCGTAAAAATACTCGAAGGGTCAATCATAAAAAGAATAAGTGAAGATAAAGAACATGGCGTAGCAATAATTTCAGAGGGAGTTGCAGACATACTAGATGAAATCAGTCTATCGCATTTACAGGGCTTAGAAAAAGATGAATTCGGCAGGGTTAGGCTATCAGAACTCGATCTGGGACAGCTCCTTAAAAAAGAAACTAATAAGAGTCTAAAAGAAAAGGGAATTGATATAAGAATTGTTGATAAAAGGATTGGATATGAGCTGCGATCAGCTCCCCCAATACCATTTGATATAAAATACACAAGAGACCTCGGCTACAGCGCAGTGAAGTTCTTACTGAACGGCGGAACAAGAGCAATGATTACAATACAGAAGGGCAAAATGGTTCCGATTGAATTCAACAAGCTTATCGATAAAAGGACTAACAGAACAAAAATCAGGTATGTAGATATAAACACTGAATCCTACGAAGTTGCCAGGAAATATATGATAAGACTCGAAATTGAGGATTTGGAGAATGATAAGAAGTTAAGAAAGATAAACAAAGTAACAAATATTTCAGCAAAAGAATTTAGGGAGTATTTTGCTGATATTTGATAAAACCAAATCATTGCATAGCTTGACATACATATGCTTATATGTCATTTTATATATATGAGAACAACTGTAAGATTAAGCGATGATTTATATATTGAAGCAAGGGAACATGCACTTAAAACAAAGCGTACTTTCACCGAGCTTGTTCATGACGCACTTATTTTCTACATATCAAAAGAACAATCAAAGCAATCTCCAAGAAAGATTAAACTACCCACTTTTATAGGCAATGGATTGCATAAGGGAATTAACTTAAATAATAATTCTGAGATTCTGGATAAAATGGAAACAAATGACTCTTTGTGATGTCAACATTTATATCTATTCGTTCAGAGAAGATGTACTAAATCATGCTTTTTACAGCTCCTGGCTAAATGAATTATTGAATTCGAATACAACCTTCGCTTATACTGAATTAGTTTTAAGTTCATTCTTGAGGATAGTAACTCATCCAAAAATTTTTAAAAAGACCACACCAATTAAAATAGCTCTGGAATTTACGCAAGTAATTCGTTCTCACCCAATGGGTCTTAGTATTATGCCAGGAGCAAGGCACTGGGAGATTTTCAAACAACTTTCCAAAGAAACAAATGCCACAGGAAATAGCATTCCCGACATATACCTTGCAGCTTTAGCTATTGAGAGTGAAGTGCAGTTTATTACAGCGGATAAAGGATTTAAAAAAATCAAAGGGCTGGATTGTTTGATATTAAAGCCATAACTGAATTTCTTAGAAAATTCACAATAAATACAACTGGCTATCATGCTGCTAACTATACCCAAAAACTACTTCTTAAATGTGCGCTATTACCAAATTAATTCTATCTTATATTTAGAAATAAGTTTATCTCCTGTAATCAGTGGCATATCTTCAATCTGTGACTGCGAAATGAGCATTCTGTCAAAAGGATCCTTGTGATGCTGAGGTAGATCCCTAATGTTTACAGCATGACTAATATTTATAGAAAGAGGTTCAAATGAATTTATTGAAATTTGTTCTGCTATAAAACTTTCCATTTTTTTGGGAAACTGAATACTCCCAAGTGTAGATTTAATTGATATTTCCCAGCAAGAAACTGAGCTAAGATATATTGTATTAGATGGTTTTTCTATAAATTCATAAGCCCTCTTTGATAATCTACTACTATCAGAAATCCACCATAAAAATGCGTGAGTATCAAGTAGAGCTCTCATTTTCAAAACCTTCTATAATATCTTTTGGTAGAGGTTTATAAAAGTCATCGCTAATTTTAATTTTACCTTTTGCACTACCTGGTAGTCTTCTCTTTTGTTTCTTTGATATTGGTACTAATTTAGCTACATGGTTTCCGGCCTTAGATATTATTATCTCTTCGCCATTAGAAACACGCACTATTAATTTTGAAAAATTAGTCTTTGCTTCATGTATATTGATAGCTTTACTCATATATTATATATTAGACTAAGTCTATGACTAAGTCAATTACAATCCGTTAATGAAATTGCAAGGATTTAAATATCTAATTCCCTAACAATAGCATCTGCCACATCCCCGGGCTCAAGCCCTTCCCTGTCTATAATAATATCTGACTTTTCGTACAGAGACTCACGGCTGCTAAATAGTTCTTTTGCTTTTTCAAAAGGATTTTCGACGTTTAAAAGCGGTCTCGTGCTTTTGTGTTTAACCCTGTTAAAGAGAGTCTTAATCGATGATTTCAAATAAACACTGACCCCTCTGTTTCTCATAATCTGCCAATTTTCATCTTTAATAACAATTCCACCGCCTGTAGAAATTATTTGATTAGACTTCTCTGAGAATTTTCTTAAGCTTTCAGTTTCAGCATCCCTGAAGTATTTTTCTCCGTGTTTTTCAAACATTTCAGATATACTGATTCCTTGTTCTTTTTCTATATGCAAGTCCAGATCAACAAAATTATAATTCAATTTTTGTGATAGGAATTTACCGATTGTAGTTTTGCCTGCCCCCATAAATCCTATAAGGTAAATATTATTTTTCTTTTCCAAAGTTCTCTAAAAGTCCTCTAAGCCTTTTATCTTTATCGCTATCTTTTCCAATCGAAACAAATCTTTCTACATATTTAGAAATAATATCACATTCTATATTTACAACATCTCCCGCTTTTGCTTTTTCCAAAATTGTTACGTCCTGAGTATAGCGAATTATATTTACAGAAAATAAGTCCGGTTCAACCTCATTAACGGTCAGACTAACCCCGTCGACGGCAACTGACCCTTTCTTTACTATATATTTAATCAAATTGTCTGCCGCCGATATCCATATCTCCTTGGAATCTCCGACAGCAACAACAGAGGCGATCTTTGCCGTACCATCAACGTGGCCGGTTACAAAATGCCCCCCTAGCCTGTCCCCCACTTTGAGCGATCTTTCCATATTAATACTCGAACCTATTCGAAGTTTATTCAGGTTTGTTTTACTCAGAGTTTCAGCAGATGCTTCAACTGAGAAGGTACTGCCCTTAAACGATACAACTGTCAGGCAGATTCCATTTATAGCAATGCTTTCTCCAAGCGCAATACCCCCGAGATCAACATTTTGTGCCTCAAAAGTCAAAACCACTTCCTTTGATCTTTTCTTTAAATCTCTTACAATTGCAATGCCTTCAACAAGTCCTGTAAACACTAAATTCCTTCCTTATCCTTGTTTAAAAACAAACTATGTAGAATTAGTAGTATAACTCCTATTGTAATACATGAATCAGCAGTATTAAATGGCGGCCAGTGAAGTTTAGGATCTCCAAACCAGTGAAAATCTATAAAATCTGTTACATATCCAAGTCTTAATCTGTCAATAGAATTACCTATAGCCCCGCTTAAAATCAGTGACAAAGAAACCAGCATAACTTTCTCTGCAAAGGGGGTGTTGTATATAAAGATGGAAACCAACACAACTGCCAGCAAAAAAACCAATACAAAAAAATAAACCCTGAAATTCTCTGGCAAATTGCTTAAAAACCCAAAAGCCACCCCTGTATTTCTTATGTGAACAATATCTAAGAAAGGAAGTAATGATATTTTCCCATAAAGCGGGATGTTGCTTATTATCAGATATTTTGTAAATTGATCTAATAAGACAAAAAAAGAGCATATTGATATAACAAAGCCAATTTTTTTCATATCACAGATTTAAAGAATATATTTTTGACCACTCTGACCTCTTAATAAATTCACCCGCAACGCTGCCAAATCTTCCCCTTTTTCTCCTGCCATAAATTTTACCAAAGGTTTGCTTAGCTCCGTCATATTGCCCACCAGCATATAAAGAAATACCAAGTAATCGGGAATTATCCAGTTTTAAATTCTCTGTAGGCATAGCAAGTTGTTCAGAGCGGATCAAATAATTTTTAGCTATATCGAATTCCCATTTATTAAAAAACAGTCTTCCAAGCAGGTAATATGGCACTGCATATTCAGGAAATTTCTTAGTTAAGTTTTCCAAAATAGATACTCGTTTGAGCATGTCTTTTGTCAAATAGTACTTTTTAATACCTTCTTCTTGGGTCTGCCCTTTTGCTATTGAATCCAGTTTAATACCAATTTCATTTTCTATGTCAATTGGCAGAGGTCTACCTTTTAATTCACTGAAAATTGTTTTACCCTTTTGGGCATCACCCCTTGTCCAATGATAAGTACCTATTAAGTTTAGTATTATGCTCTCTGTAATTTGTGAAGCTTTTGTTCTGTTATCAAACATCTCAGTTAATGCGCTGAAATTTCTATTAAAATAATAAGCATAGGCCAAAGATTCTAAAATATTATTGCTCGTGGGATTGTATTTTAAAGCTTCTTTAAATGCTGTGGTAGCCCCGTAATAATTGCCCCTTTCAAATTCAGACAAACCCATATCAGCTAGGTATGCGCTTTTTCTGGGACAGCGGTCATCAAAGATGCTTGGCCTGCTAAATTTATGCTTTGAGAATGCCGGTACATACTCTGCAATCTGAATAGTATATAAATAATCTTCCCATTCTTTTATTAATGTATTTAAATCTTTTCCATAAACGTCAAACTCCCCTTTTTTGTATACAGTCTTAAATTTCTCTATACCATATTTATTTATCAAAAACCTTACAAACGACCCCATCAAAGTATAACTTTTAGACGCCGAAGCCCTCCAAAATCCATAACCAAGAATATTGTGGATATCCAGGTTGTTATTTGCTTTTAGCATCCCAAGCGACCATTCATGGGGGTTGAACCCGTCACTGTTATTCCAATCAGCAGCAACCGCTAACCCTTCTATCAAGCCAACTTTTGGACTAATTTTTAAAAACCTTGTTCCAAATTCAGATGATAAGACGTGCGTCAGTTCATGTTTAAGTACAGGGTGAGGAAAATAATAATAAACAAGATGAATTTCTTTGTGGATAGGATTTGCAATAGTAGTAGCTTCTGCGCCAATAATTCTTTTCCTTGTTTTTTCATCAGGGTATATGTAAGAAATTATTTTCTTGCTGGAATTTACTTTAAGAAAATCAGTAAGCTGCGCATATTGCCATTCATGATCAAGAGCTATCAACTCAATATTTTCTGATACCTTGGTGTCCAAAGGAAAATAGATTAAAAAGTGTTCTGTCTCAAATGTGTCTTTAAAAAAACTGTTTTGTATAAAGTCTCTGCTGTGTTTAATTCCAATATCATTTTCATAAATCTTAAAAACTGAAAGAACAAGACAAATCAGTATTAGCAAAACCACAGTACCAACACCCACAAAATTGAATTTATAGTCGTGAATCAATTTAAGAATTATTAAAAACAATATTGCCCAACAAACTGTTATTAATCTAAATGTAAGAATTCTCTGATCTATAAGAATTATCTGATCATAGAGAGGGCCCGGAAACAGGCCAAATATGTGGTTAAAAGAAAATACAGGGGGATCGATATATAAGAAATAAAGCGAATAAACGATTATTAATATTATGCAAAGAGAGCCAACGAAAAAACCCCTTTTGGGAAATACATAGCCGATAAGAAGCCCAAGAGAAGAAGCAAAAAAGACTGTTATTGTTGTGATTATTAAAAAAAAGATAATCCCCTCTTTTATATAACAATCCGATTTCATGTACGATGATATTAACCCTACTAGAAATGGGATTAGGAGAATAAAAAAGTTAATAAAAAAGCTTGTAGATATGAGGTCAGAATACCTTTTTCGCTTTGGATACTTTTTTCTTAAGTCCAAATTAATATATTCAGCAGAAATAAAGATTGATACAAAAGATATAAAAAAGGCTATAATTATTGAATATTCAAAGCCGAGGGTGCCAATCAGGGGGAAAAAAGAAAGCAGTACTGAAATCAGTAAGATTACAGCCGCTGCAATTAAAACTTTCTTCGATAAAAGGATATCAAGTAGAACCAAATTATTTCCCTAATTACTATTTAATTTTTAAAAGCAGTTAGAAGATCATAGGATTTCATCAATATTTTTAAATAGCGCTCCTATATCATCCTCTGTATTATAAAAATGGGGGGCGGCTCTCAGAGCCCCGTCGCGAACATTGATTATAACATTTTTACTATAAAGCGAATCTTTTAATAAACTCGAATCAAAACTTCCATAAAAAGATATAATTCCAGCCCTTTCGTTTTTGCAAACTGGAGTTTTAAGTATAAAATTTCTCTTTTTGACCTCGTCAATTATAAGATCCCCCAAATATTGAATCCTACTGCATACTTTTTCAATTCCAATTTCTAAAAGCAGGTCTAAGCCCGCTCCCAGAGCAAAAATACCAAGAACATTTAAAGAACCTTCTTCAAACTTCAGAGCATTTGGTTTTAATTCCAGATTAATTTTTTCATATTCTCCTTCATTTACTATACTTTTCCAGCCAAGAAGTACCGGTCTGACATCCTTAACTACTTTGCTGCTGCAGTATAAAATCCCGGTGCCTTCAGGACTGAGCATCCACTTATGACCATCGGCAGCCAGAAAATCTATGCCGAGCTCCTTTACATCTATAGGAACTATTCCAAGGCTTTGTATTGCATCCACTGAAAACAATATATTGTTATTTTTGCATATTTTTCCAATGGACTCCAAATCTGCCCTGTATCCATTTGTGAACTGAACAGAACTTATGCTCAGAAGCCGGGTATTTTTGTCTATTAACTTTTCAATTTCTTTTATTTCGACCCTGCCGTTTATAAGCTGTGCCTGCCGCACTTCAACCCCCGATCTCTTTAAATCGAGCCATGTGTATAAGTTGGCCGGAAACTCTTTTTCAAAGACAATTATACTGTCGCCTTTTCTCCATTCTATTCCCTTTGCAATTAGTGAAAGCCCATGAGATGTATTCTTTATAAAAGCAATCTCTTGTTGTTTGCAGTTAAGTAGTCTTGAA
>SMWS01000087.1 GCA_004356685.1 Deltaproteobacteria bacterium | reverse complement strand
GGGCTTTCTTTGAGTTCGTGCAGTTTTTTCTTTTTATGCATCAGAGTTCTCCTGAGTTTTATTTGCAATCATGGACTTGGTAACCATGGTCAACGGTTAGGTGAAAATATAACCCTCCTCTGAGCTGTTGGCAATCACACTATACCTATGAAGGAAGGTTTTTTGCGTGACGGAGAGAACTAATCACTGTAATTTTTTTATATTTTATGCTTTTTAGAAATTTGTATCAACAACTTTTTATCTTTAACCTTTCTGCACAAATATGGTCTGTCACTTTCCACAATGTGTATAAAATCGATCGTCAACTTAAGCTTTCTGAAAACAGATATATGTTTTGTAACATGCTTGATTGGGATTAAAGCATGTTTTATATTAGTCTTCATTGGCAAATTCTAATTATAACTATGTTCGATGCACTTCAGTGACAGGAGGATAATCCGGTGAAACAATTAAAGGACATGCGCGAGTATTTAGCCGTTCTAAACAGCATTGGTGAGCTTCAGGAAATTGACGTTGAGGTGGACTGGAATCTTGAGATCGGAGCAATTATAAGACGGGCTTATGACCTAAGAGCCCCGGCTCCTTTGTTTAACAAAATAAAAGACACTGAACAGGGGTTCAGAGTGCTTGGAGGCTCCGGGGGACTTAGCGCACACAAAGGACTGAGGCTCTGCAGAATCGCGGCTGCTCTTGGTTTTTCTCCCAGCACCGGAGCAAAGGAAATAGTAAACACACTGGCCGATTCCATTGCAAAAGAAGGGATCCCGCCAAGAGTTGTAGGTAGCGGAGCGTGTCATGAAAATATTATGACGGGTGACGGGATTGATTTGATGCGATTTCCGGTGCCGTTAATTCATCACGGCGACGGCGGCCGGTACATTAACACTTGGGGTACAATTGTTGTCGATACACCGGATAAGTCCTGGACTAACTACTCAATCAACAGGATCATGCTCCTTGACAGTAAACGCATGACGGGGCTTATCCCCTCCCAGCAACACCTTGGAATAATTCATCAAATGTGGAAGGACAGGGGAGAGCCTACGCCGTTTGCTTTGGTGCTCGGCGCACCTCCGGCGGTTCCTTTTTTCTCCGGCACTCCACTTCCCAAGAATATAAGTGAAGTAAATGTAATGGGCGCTCATTTCGGAGAGCCGGTAGAAGTGGTCAAATGTAAGACCGTAGATCTCCGCGTCCCGGCAGGCAGTGAGATCGTTATTGAAGGGACAATCTCTGAAACCGAGACGGAGAAGGAAGGACCGATGGGCGAGTTTGCAGGGTATATGGGGGATCACGATACCCCTCAGCCTGTTTACAACGTAAGCGCTATTACTTACAGGAACAATCCAATCCTGCCTGTTGTTTATGCGGGCGTTCCGGTTGAAGACACACAGACCTGCTGTGGCGTAATGTACTCGGCTGCTATAATGGCCGAGCTGAGAAAGAATAATTTTCCTGTATCCACCTGTTTTTTGCTTTTTGAAAGCGCAATCCACTGGCTCGCGGTTACGGTACCCAGGCCGTGCCACTCCTATGAAAGCACATATGAACTTACCCATATGGCAAAAGAGATAATATTTAACAGTAAACCGGGAGCGGATATTCCTAAAGTAATGCTGTTTGACGACGACATTGACCCCAGTGACATAAACCAGGTTGTTTGGGCATATGCCACACGCTGCCGCCCCCAGAACGACGCACATTTTTATACGCACCAAAAGACATTGCCGCTAATTCATTACCTTCACGCCGCAGAGAAAAAGGTCATGAGCAGCACAAAAGTTATATATAACGGGCTAATTCCGGGATTTGACCGTCATGAAATATCGGGGTTTAAATACAATGTACCGCCCGAATTACAGGAAAAAGTGGTAGGTAACTGGGAAAAATACGGCTTTAGATCCTAGTGGGGCCTCTCCAGGCAGACAATTTCTAACAGACATAATATTCATTTTTGTCCAGCCTAACCTTTTAAATATTATCAGATTTATGAGCAAGATACGGGGGAGTTTTTTGACTCGTCCCGGCTTGGGTTGTACGTGAAGCAGTGGGTCAGGTGGGTAAGGCTGGCTTGAATGAGCGTGAGTTAGAGCATGTATGGCAAGAAGAATGGGGTTCGTCGCGGGGGTTAAGGCTTGGCAGGTCCCAGGGGTTAGTATGCTGGTATTAAGACGTTAACGGGGTTTCCTTTATCACCCTTAGTTACTACGTGGGCATTAACTATATTTTATCTATGCTACACTACATGAGCATGTACATAGATTGTCATCTAGACAGCCCAAATCACATCCTATAAGACAGAATAGCATACATCCCGCAGTGCCACTCTTGGTGTTTAGTACCACCTCACCATTCTCGAAATCTAATATGTAGGCTTGTGTTGAATCTGAATCGGCGGTTGTCGATGACCAAAAGGCTGTCGTCGTGTTTATGCCAGTGAAGGGGGTGGTCTGCCGGAAGGCTCGGTGAATTATTCCCATAATCTAGCAATGAATGAAGTTCGTTTATGTTTGCAACCTTCCAGTCCCCCGGCTCGCTACCGTCTGTAAGCCCGCAGTCACCGTCGCCGATAGTACTAGCCGTTTCAAGTGTTTCTTCCCATGTCGTACTTCCAAACATCCAGCATCTTTCGTCCATAGAAAGCCCGTTAAGTTGTCCGTTATCGTTCCGTTGCCATTATCCGTAAACCGCGGCTCCGGCAGCACCACACCCGTCTGCAGGTCTCCGTCGTCCCCGTCGGCATGGCTACGTAGTCTGTCCTGTCTGCTGAACATCAAGAAATCTGTCCACGATGCTGCCATCGTTATTACACCCTCCGATTGCGCCTAATGATATAAACCCCAGTAGTAATGCAAGTCCCAAACACTTCATCAAAGAACCTCGTGACTTTAGTAATCTGCTCACAGCTATTCCCCTCGCTTCTTTAAATACAGTGCTTAAAATGAAATCTGTAACACCTTTATTATATAATAGCCAGGATTCTAAATACAAGTTGAACAATTTTTATTACTAGCCAAGCCTATTTATGATCCTGCTCCCCCGAATGTGCTCTTCCAAGATAAACGGCAAGGGCGCCCCCTTCCACAAAAATTGTTTGACCCGTTATATATTCTGCTTCATCCGATGCAAACATTATTGCCGGTGGGGCTATTTCTTCCGGCCTTGCCATACGCCCTTCTGGAATTCCCTTGGTCATGTAATCCCGATAATCTCCGTCTTTTGATGATGACTTCGGTGTAATTGTAGAACCAGGTCCGATGCAATTAACAGTAATCTTGTGTTGTGCAAGATCGGCCCCCATTACTCGTGTCAGGTGCATTACCCCGGCTTTCATTGCATGATACGCAATGGAAAGAGGATGGAAATCCATCACACCGGCAACGGAGCCTATATTTATTATTCGTCCTGAAGTCCCCTGTGCAATTACCTGTTTCGCAAAGCTCTGAGACAAAAAGAAAAGCCCCCGCAGTCCAACACTAAATTGTTTATCCCAGCTCTCCGGGGTTACTTCAAATATATCCTCCCTGGCAGAATATGCGGCGTTATTCACCAAAATATCCATCTTGCCAAATGCATCCAGAGACTCTTTCAATAAATTCTTTTGATCATCAAGGTTAGAGACATCACATACTACAGATATAGCCTGCCCGCCAGCTTCTTTGATTTCATCTACTACTTTTTCACATCTGTCCTCGTGGGTTGCAGATATCACAACCTTGGCTCCTTCCCTGACATATGCAAGTGCAATAGCACGCCCTATACCCGAGGAACTACCTGTAATTATAGCTACCTTATCCTTTAACCTCATTAGAAACGGCCTCCATTTAAATTATTTACCAAGCACCCCTTTTGTATAACAATTTGTAATCATAAATCATAAAAAGTATTATAAACGGATGATAACATTTTATTGAAATTTATTTGAAAATTTTTCTTGATTTGATCCAAATTCGGCTAGTGTTTTTGCTTGATTAGTAAAACTGATTTGCAGGGGAGAAAAGGTCATATGTCAATTGAAGCTAAAAATATAATAGACGGTGAGTTTATCGAGGGGAGCACCGGCGAGAAAAGAGAAAGGTGCAACCCGGCCACCGGTGAGTTAGTAGGATCTTTTATCGCTTCAACGAGTGAAGATGTAGAAGACGCTATATATTCGGCCAGAAAGGCGTTTGAAGATTCTCCATGGGCAACTGATACCAAGCTCAGGGTAAGAGTACTAAGAGAAATGAGCGAGGCAATTCTACATAACCTGGAGCATCTTTCTAAAATACAGACTTCAGAAAATGGAAAAATTCTTCAGGATTCTAGAAGAGAACTCACATCAGCTGCTGATCTTTTTGATTATTACTCGGGCCTTGTAAGGAGTGTTACGGGCAGGACACACATGCCTGATAACAATACTATGAGCTTTGTAATAAGGGAGCCAATTGGAGTTGTAGGAATTATTGCACCCTGGAATGCCCCTATGGTGCTTCTGGCCAGATCTCTTGCCCCAGCGCTTGCAGCAGGAAATACCGTGGTTATAAAACCCGCAAGCTACACTCCAGTCTCTATATTTGAATTTTTAAAACACATTCTGGAAGATACAAAACACATTCCCAAGGGTGTAATTAATCTGGTTATTGGCAGCGGTGAGACTGTTGGCGCTGCGCTTGTAAAGCACAAAGAAGTTGATTTCATAAGTTTTACTGGAAGCACTAATGCAGGCGCTATAGTTATGCAGGAAGCAAGCGTGAATATTAAGAGACTGTCTTTGGAGTTGGGAGGTAAAACACCCAATATTATTCTTGAGGATGCAGATATAGAATCCGCTGTACAGGGAGCTATCAGGGGTAGTATGCTCGGAAGCGCCGGACAGATCTGCTTTGCTGGTACACGTGTGCTTATTCACAACAAGATATATGAAGAAGTAAAAGACCAAATCGTTGACATTATAAGCAAACTCAAGATAGGAAACGGCATGGATGAGGGTGTGGATGTTGGCCCCGTAGTTTCAAAAGGTCAACTAAAAAATGTGATGAATTACATAAGCGAAGGTAAAAAGGTAGCAAAGCTACTGACAGGTGGAAAACACCTAAACAAAAACGAACACTCCAAAGGGTATTTCATAGAACCTACAATATTTGGAGACGTTCCACCCGAATCGAAAATTGCACAGGAAGAGATATTTGGCCCGGTTATATCTCTTATAAGATGTCGCAATACTGTAGAAATGGCTAACATAGCTAACAACACAAAATTTGGTTTGTCGGCAGCAATTTGGACCAAAAAAATTGGGGATGCTCTTAGGCTTGCAAGAAAGATTAAGGCCGGCATCGTATGGATTAATACCTATGGAAAGATGTACTCTGAAGCTGAAACCGGGACTTACAAACAAAGCGGCATAGGTGGAACTCTAAGGGGGATAGAAGCGCTAAATACCTTCAGTGAAATCAAAAATATACTTATAAATATTGAATGATTGCATCTGTTATTGCTAAAAATATACCCTTTATATACAACCGATTCTGAAACTATATATTAGGATAGAAGGGTCATGTCGCTTTTAATTCTTAAGTTCCATCCTTGTTTGCCCTCTTTTCCTGCAATGGTATAGGGATGTTACCCTTTTATATAGCATCTTATTATAGTAAACAAAAACCCTGTTAAGGCTTGCAATTATGATCTTTAAAAATTGTTTATAGACTTACTTGTCTAATACAATGATACAAGGTTTTGAGCAGTCCAATTAAAGCTCCGGATCACCTCCATAATGAATACCGGTAAGAGAGGCCATATCCCTCTTAAATGTTGTTACGTTGTCTTTATTGAATTGATTCAAGGATGTATACTCACAAGCACGCGCTAACACTTTCATTAAATCAACTGATGCGTTAAAGAAATTAGCTAATCGCTTCGCTGATTCATCAATAATAAGTCTAGCTCGCAGATCTTTTCTCTGAGAACTAACCGTGTCAAGTCTTGACAAGAACTAACCGTGTCAGGTCTTGACAATGGACATAGGGAATTCACAAACTCACACAATTAGTCGTGCAATTAGTCGAAGGGGTTAGCCGGGCAAAAAAACAGTTTGATAAATCGGCACAATAGATTCTGAATCTATATACTAGGGATTTTTTGGAGGCCGGCCGTTGTTAGCCGAAACATGGCTTCCCCACTCGAGCAGCTCTTTGCTGCAGTCGTCTCTGTCAATTATTACTTCTATCAGTACTACGCCGTCATGTTTAAGTGCCTTTTTTATGGCTTTAGCAAGCTGCCCCTCTGTAGCAACTTTAGCAGACCAACCGTTTCCATCTTCAGCATTAAAAACATTAATTAGCTCTGCATAATTCCAGTTCTGTATTTTATTGTAAGGACCATCGTGTATCTCGACCTCAATTGTGTATCCGCCATTGTTAATGAGAAAAATAATCGGTTTCAGACCATATCTAATCATGGTGGAGACCTCCTGGGCCGTTAGCTGGAATGAGCCGTCTCCTATAAGTGAGATTACCCTGCATGGCTGGGTGCTGCCCAGTTCATAACCAAGAGTAGCGCCTACCGACCATCCGATGGATCCATACTGCATCTGGACCTCAAACTTGGCATGCAGCGGAAGTTTAAGTTTCATGCAATTAAACCAGGAATCTCCTGTCTCTGCTATAACTACTGAACTTGAGTCCAGCATCTGTTGTATCTGACAAAATAGCCTGCGCGTCGTAATAGGTTGTTTGGGTTTAACAGCTGGTTCCGGGGCTAGCTCTAGTTTTATACGTTCATATGCAATAAGTGAGGATTTGTTTGGCTTTATCTTTTTTGCCAGTGCCCTTAAAAATTCCTCTAAAGCTACATCATTATAGGTCTTGTTTTTTAAGCTTATTCGATTAGGCTCGGCTTTTATTAATTTTTGCGGATTTATGAGAGTTGTATATCCAGATGTTGTATAGTCAGTAAAAACAGGCCCTGCAAATAAATAAGCATCTGCGGATTCAACTATTTCATTAGTGCCCGGGCTGCTCACTGGACCCCAATATGTGCCTATGTAGTTAGGGTGCTGTTCCGAAAAAAAACCCTTGGCATTGGGCATGGAGGCAACCGCATAATCACAGGCATCGGCAAG
>SMWS01000008.1 GCA_004356685.1 Deltaproteobacteria bacterium | reverse complement strand
TCGAATGAGCTTATATTTTCTCCCCTTCTCCTTATATAATCTTTAACCCTGTCTACAAAATAAATGTAATCGTCTTTGTCCATCCTTCCTGCATCACCGGTATGAAACCAGAAGTTTCTGAAGTCCTGAACGCTTTTTTCATACATCTTATTATAATAGTGAAGCATGATATTTGGAGTTCGGGGGCGGACAATAATTTCTCCCACCTGCCCCCTCGGTAGTTCTTCGTCGGTCTCGGGGTCTGCAATTATAATTTCATACCCCGGGGCTTCTTTTCCGCAAGAGCCTACTCTAAAAGGCTCTCCTGGTCTCATCCATGTGCACTGGCCAATCTCAGTAAGGCCATAACCTTCCATAAATTTAATATTAAATCTTTTCATAAATTCCTTTATAATGTCATGCGGTGCAGGTGAACCAAGCACAAGTTTTGCCTTATGCTGTTTTTCTTCAGGCACGGGCGGAGTGTTCCACATGAAATAAGACATGGTTCCGACAATATTAAATTTAGTGACCCCATGATCTTTTATCCAGTTCCAAAAATGTGATGCGCTGTACTTTTCTTCAACCACTGATTTTGCACCCTTAATCAGCGCAGGGTAAACGCTCATTACCATAGCGTTTGAATGGAACAGTGGAAGGCATGTAAAGCAGACATCATCGGGGCCTACATCCATTATCTGGCAGTAATTATAGGCGCTGCTGTAATCTGCGGCGCAAGGTCTTACAACTCCTTTTGATCTGCCTGTAGTTCCCGATGTATACATGAGCCTTGCATGATCCATAAATGTTATTTCTACTTTTGGCTCGGAGCTTTTCTGAGCCTTCACAAATTTGGTGTAGGAGATCATCTTTTTAAAATCAAATCCGTGTTTTTCATACTTTTCACTACCAGTTCTAGTCCAAACTATTACATGTTTTAACTGAGGGATTCTTTTTGCAATGGGATGCATTCTTTCTAAGTATTCTTCAGCAATAAAAAGCACCTTGGAATCAGAACTGTCTATTATGTACTGAAGGAAATCCATCTTGTAAGCTGTGTTTATTGGCACCATCACTGCACCCATCTTAAGAATTCCAAACCATGTGATTACATAGTCATCGGAATTTGGCATATAGACTGCGACTTTTTCGCCTTTTTCGATCCCAAGTTTTATAAGGCCGTTTGCTATTTTATTTGCTAACTGGTTGGTACCGAAAAAGCTTATAGGTTTTTTGTATCCAAACTGAAGAAATGGTTTTTTGCCAAGTTTCTTTGCCTGTTTTTTCAGTACTACAGGAAGCACCCAGTTCTTTTTATCTTCTTTTTTATACCACTCGACGTCAAAATCTTCATTTTCTCTTTTATATGTAATTGGATGCCTCAGGTCATAAGGTTTTTTAGAGCTGGTCATATTTGGTTCCCCGATAAATTTGGTTTTAGTTGCAAGATATTAAATTTTTAACAGATTTATTTCAATTAGTTCTTTAATTTTAAGAATTTAATTAAACTGATTAGTTATTAAATGTTAAGTTAATCCTCTGCTTCTACATCACTTTTCTTTCCAAATACCCATGCCACTAATATTCCAAGCTCATAAAAAACTATGAGTGGGATAAACATAAACATCATAGACAGAGCGTCTGTCGTTGGAGTGATTATAGCAGCGACTACACAGCTTATCAGCAGGGCATACCTCCTGTTTCGACTAAGCATTTTAGAGGTAACTATCCCTATTTTTGCCAAAATAAAACTAATAAGTGGAAATTCAAATATTAATCCAAACCCTAAAATTAAAGCCATGAAAAAAGAAAGGGACTCTTGTATGGATGGGAAGGCCTTTACATATTCTGAAGAATATTCATTGAGCAAAAAGTGAAATGCGGGTGGTGATGCTATATAATAACAAAATGAACCACCGGCAAAAAAAAATAAGGTTCCAAAAAAAATAAAAGGCAATAGAATTTTCTTTTCATTCTTATAAAGTGCGGGGGCTACAAATTTCCAGGCCTGGTATAAAATCACAGGTACTGAAAGCACTAATGAAGCAAAAAAAGCAATTTTGAGATAGGTCGTAAATCCCTCGGCAGGCCTTGTAAAAATTAAAGTGCTTCCTTCGGGAAGACTTTCAATGAGCGGCTTCATTAGAAATTCGAATAATTGTGTAGAAAAATAATAGCTCGGTATAAAGCATATTACCACAGCAATAAGCGCATAAAGAAGCCTCTTTCTGAGCTCTTCGATGTGCTTTAGAAATGGCATTTTTACTTCTTTTGTCATATTGAAACTAGAATCATAACAAATGCTGGTTATTTAACAATTGATTAAAAAAGATATATCTTTTTTAATCAATAAACAGCATTGACATTAACTACTCGCTTACATATATTGTTATGCCGTTAAATTCATCCCTTAAAATTCACGGAGCAAGAAATTGAGAGTATTGATAACAGATGGGCTATCAAAAGAAGGTCTAGAGATCTTAAAGTCCAGCGGGAAAATCGAAGTAGATGTTAAAAAAGGAATAGAAAAAGAAGAATTACTAAAGATAATAAAAAATTATGATGGCCTGATAGTGAGAAGTGCTACAAAGGCTACTCAGCAGCTTATAGATGCAACGGATGGAAATCTAAAGGTTATAGGAAGGGCTGGTATAGGTGTTGATAATATTGATATACCTTATGCCACTAAAAATGGCATTGTTGTGATGAATACGCCTGAAGCAAATGCCATTACTACAGCCGAACATGCTATTGCAATAATGTTTGCACTGGCAAGGAAGATTCCACAGGCTCACAATTCTTTATTATCGGGTAAGTGGGAAAGAGACAAGTTTAGAGGAAAAGAAGTCTACGGAAAAACTTTTGGAATTATAGGACTTGGAAATATTGGGAAACTTGTAGCCGAAAGGGCTTTGGGCTTAAAAATGAAGGTTATAGCATGCGACCCTTTTATAACTGCTGAAGCCGCTTCGAAACTTGGCGTAGAATTAGTAGAGTTGGAAGGTCTCATTGAAAATGCCGAAATCATAACAATCCATACACCTCTTACTCCGGAAACCAAAGACTTAATAAATAAAGACACTTTTGCTAAGATGAAAGAGGGAGTAATTATTATTAACTGTGCGAGGGGCGGAATAGTAAATGAAGCCGATTTAGTCGTTGCGCTTAAAGAAGGAAAAATTGGGGGCGCCGCATTAGATGTTTATGTAAACGAACCCCCGGCAAGCGACCATGAGCTTTTTTCTATTGATGATAATGTAGTATTTACTCCCCATCTTGGAGCTTCTACCCAGGAGGCCCAGGAAAAAGTCGGTATCGCAATGGCTCAGCAGATTGTAGATTTTTTAGTGAATGGAGTAGTTACAAATGCTGTTAATATGCCTTCTTTGAGCATTGAAGTTTTAAAGAGAATGAAGCCATATCTTATACTTTTAGAAAAACTGGGCAGTTTGCAGGGGCAGCTTTGCAAAGGTGGAATTAAAGAGATAAGAATTGAATATAAGGGAGACGTATCGGAGTTTGATGTATCTCCGCTCACCGTAGCCGCTTTAAAAGGCTTTCTTACCCCAATTATGGATGTTATTGTAAGCTATGTGAATGCCCCGGTTATAGCAAAGGATAAGGGGATTAGGGTAGTAGAATCCAAATCCTCTGATTCTGAAGACTATACAAGCTTAGTCACCATACAGGTTAAAACTGACGAGGGAAAAAGCAGGGTTTCAGGCACTATATTTGGCAGGGTAGAACCAAGAATAGTTGCGGTAAACGGTTTTCCAATAGATGTTATACCCGAAGGCTATCTGCTTATAAATGAAAATTCAGATAAACCAGGATTCATTGGCGCTTTGTGTACGCTTCTTGGAAGTAAAAATGTTAACATCGCAAGACTGCACCTTGGCAGGGAAAGTATTGGAGGCAAGGCAATCTCATTTATTAACATAGATTCTCCGGTATCAAAGGAAATTGAACAGGAAATTAGCAAATTACCAGACCATATATCAGTAACGCAGGTGAAACTATAAATGCCAAAAAATTTAAGCCTACCACAGGGAGTAAGAGATTTTACTCCAGAACGAGCCGAGGAAATTAAAAAAGTTGAAGAGTTTTTGTTAGAAGAGTTTGCAAGGTGGGGATACAGAAGAATTATAACCCCTTTGTTTGAATATTTAGAAACTATTTCATCGGGGCTTGGTGAGGATTTTGAAAGGAAATTAATGAAGTTTGTCGATCCCTCAACTGGTGAAGTGGTAGCTTTAAGACCTGACATCACTCCTCAGGTAGGCAGACTCATTGCCTCAAGGTTAAGAGATGAGATAAAACCACTTAGGCTTTGTTATAACGAAAGGGTAGTAAGATTTGAGGTAAAAGGAAGCGGAAAAGCGAGAGAAGTGTTTCAGGTAGGCTGTGAGCTTGCTGGGATACAATCACATGAAATGGATGCGGAAATCATAGCTCTTTCTATAAAAAGTTTAAGTAAGGTAGGGACTAAGAATTTAGTTCTTGATATTGGTCATAATGGGCTTTTGGAATCGTTACTAGCACATACTGGAAATGCAAGAACAGGCATTGAGGATGCACTTAAGAAAAAAGATCAAGAAGCTTTAGAGCAGGCTGTAAATGGTAAAAGAATAACTAAATCGGTAAAAGAAATAATACTAATGCTTCCGCAGATGTATGGTAATTCGGAAGTATTATCAAAAGCTAAAAAATACAAATTGCTGCGCAAGTATGTGCAGGAACTTGAAGATGTGTTAGCGGTAATACAGGAGTATAACCTTAACTGTAGTGTGAATATTGATCTTGGAGAACTTAGAGGTTTTAATTACTACTCAGGAGTAACATTTGAGATTCTCTCCCCCAACAATTCTAATCCTTTAATAAGGGGCGGGAGATATGATAACTTGATACAAAAATATGGTTATGATTTGCCCGCTACAGGTTTTGCCGTAGATGTTGAAGCAGTGCTTAATATCACTAAAACACATTTAGAAAATACCCCGGTTCACTTTGTGGTTATACCCAAAAAAGATAATCTGCGAAGGGAATCTATAAGACTTGCAGAATGGCTAAGATCCAGTGGTTTTAAGGTTGTTCTGGATTTAAAATCAGATGCAAATTTGAAAAAGTTGAGAATTAAAGAAAACAGTAAATCAAACTCTTATGGGATTATACTGTTAGAGACACCCCATAAGATAAAACTTATAGAAGCGCGCGGCGGTGTTAGCAAAGAATTCTCGGATTTGGAAGAACTTCTGAAAGGAGGAATCTGAGTTGCCTAACATAGTTGTGATAGGTACTCAGTGGGGAGATGAGGGCAAGGGTAGAATAGTTGATATACTTTCCGAAAAAGTTGATGTTGTAGCCAGATATCAGGGTGGCAATAACGCTGGCCACACAATTATAGTTGATGGTAAAACAACTGTTCTCCATCATATTCCTTCTGGAATACTGAGGCAAGACAAGATTTCAATTATAGGTAACGGCGTAGTAATTGATCCAAAATTTTTGCTTGAAGAAATAGACGGGCTCAGGAAAAGCGGGTATCCGGTTTCATCTGCAAATTTTAAAATCAGTGATAGAACACATGTAATTATGCCTTACCACAAGCTTATGGATAAGGCCAGAGAGTCTCAGATGGGTAACAATAAAATTGGCACTACAGGCAGGGGGATTGGCCCTGTATACGAGGATAAGGTTGCAAGGAGGGGGATTAGAGTCTCCGATCTTTTATATCCGGATTATTTTGCCGATAGGCTAAAGAGCATAATAAATCAAAAAAATATATACTTAAAAAACGTTTTAGGAATTGAACCTTTAGACTTTGAGCATATCTTCGATGACTATATCGAATATGGTAAAAAGCTAAATCCTTTTATAACTGATACATCTTTACTTCTTTACGATCTGGTAAAACAAAATAAGGCGATCTTGTTTGAGGGCGCTCAGGGAGTAATGCTGGATGTAGATTTTGGAACATATCCTTATGTTACATCTTCAAACTCAGGGGCAGGAGGAGTGTGTTCTGGAACCGGGATAAGCCCCAAAATTATAGATACTATTGTAGGAATTAGCAAGGCTTATACAACAAGAGTAGGCGAGGGGCCATTTCCCTCAGAGATAAAAGACGGATTTGGTGAAGTACTGAGAAAAATGGGAAATGAATATGGAGCCACAACCGGAAGGCCAAGAAGATGCGGGTGGTTTGATACAGTATCGGTTTCATATTCGATTAAAATAAGTGGCATAAGCAGCCTGATGTTAACAAAGCTTGATGTGTTATCTGATCTGCAGACAATAAAAATATGTACCGGGTACAAATATAAAGATCAGGTTTTAAAAGACTTCCCTTCGAATCCAAATGTACTAAGCAGTTGTAAACCAGTTTATGAAGAAGTTCCTGGTTGGAGATCTGAACTTTCCGATATAAACGACCCTAGTGATCTGCCTCAAAATTTGATGAACTATCTGGGAAAGTTAGAGGATATATTAGAGACACAAATATCACTGATATCTATCGGGCCATCGCGAGAGCAATTTATTACACTGAAAAACGGCTTATTAAACTAGTAGTTATAAGATACTGCCAGTCTAAAGAATAATTTGTTTAGCTTCAATGTGATTAGAGATCAATCTAGAATCTTTATCATAAATTATTTTGTGCAGGCCGATTACTTTTATCATTGCACCTTCTTGCAGCAGCGTTGTCATTCCTGGTGATCTTACGATTACATAATTTCCATCTTTATCGGCAAGCTTAAATGTACTGTAAACTTCATCCGGATTGTCTTTATCTTCAACAAAATCCAGGTCCCAGACTTTTCCTTCCAGGATGACTCCTGCGTTATCATAAATAGTCGGCATTACTAATAAATTTCTTATCTCTATTTCTTGAGCCGGTATAGCAGCGTTAGGATTTTGCCACTGACCAATGCAGCCTGCTAAAAAAGAAATTGCCAAAATCAATAAAGGAAAAATAATGTTTTGTGTTTTCATCTTTACTTTTACCTCTTAAGATATATTAATACTCTATTCTAATCTTCTTTTTCGTAAGCTTCAATGATTTTTTTTATAATTGGGTGCCTGACGACATCTCTGTTGGAAAAATATACAAAATCCAATTTAGGGATATTCTTTAATATATTTTCAGAATGAATTAACCCGGACACCGTATTTTTTTCTAAATCAATCTGTGTAACGTCTCCTGTAATAACCGCTTTTGAGTTAAAACCAAGCCTTGTAAGGAACATCTTCATCTGCATTGAGGTTGTATTTTGGGCTTCATCAAGTATAATAAATGCGTCATTTAGGGTCCTTCCTCTCATAAAAGCAAGTGGCGCTATTTCTATTGCACCTTTTTCAATTAATCTTGAGACTTTATCATAGTCCATCATTTCATAAAGAGCGTCAAAAAGTGGTCTTAAATATGGATCTACCTTTTGAGATAGATCACCGGGTAAAAATCCAAGTTTTTCGCCTGCTTCTACTGCGGGTCTTGTAAGAATTATCCTGTTAAACTGGTGGTTAAGGAATGCAGAAACTGCAAGTGCCATTACGAGATAAGTTTTGCCTGTGCCCGCCGGGCCAATTCCAAACACAACGTCATTTTTTCTTATTGAGTCTATGTAGTGTTTTTGAGCAAGGCTTTTTGGAGCAATAATTCTCTTTCTTGTAGAAACGCATATGGTATCCAAAAAAATATCTTCAAGGGAATGTTTATCAGAAAGTATTATTCTTGATGCAATCTCAATGTCGCCGGGCTCTAAATTATAGCCCTTTTTTATTAATTCATATATTTGATTTGTAAATTTCTCGGCGTTATCTAAATTTTGAGGTTGTCCTTGCAGGGTGATCTTGTTACCCCTTGTATGCAGTTTAATATCAAATATCCTTTCAATCTCTTTTACATTCGAGTTTTTTTCGCCGCACAGGAGTTTTAAACTGTTATTATTTTCGAAAATTAGCTCTTTATGTAGGAAATCCTGCATTTATATATAAGAAGAGATGTCTTTGTATGAGTATTTTATTGAATTTTTACCGGTAAAAATTTTGGAAAAGTAAAAATGTATCAAGGTTGGAAGAAGGTTCATCAATAGATAGTTTTAATAAAATATGAGGGTTTCATTTTGGATATTTTTATTATACAGAACAATATTTACCGGGACAAATAGAAAAAGTTTTGTAGGTGTTAGATTAAATTGTTTTAAAGGGTTATTTAGCGGCATTTCTTCTAGTATTTATCTTTTCCAATATCTCTAATTTCTGCTTTTTATTAAAAATGCCCCAGTTTGATATTTCGCTTATTGTCCTAAAGCAGGTTTTACATAGCCTTTTATTTTCGTCTAAAATGCAAATTCTTTTACAGGGAGATAGAGTGTTTTCTCTAAATAGCATAGGAGGGTGACTTAAGAAGTTAGGATTTTATATACGTCTTTGTATCTGCTTCTTGTTTTTTGCACAATACCATCAGGGAGCCTGGGAGCCGGTGGGTTTTTATCCCAACCGGTAGAATTTAAATAATCTCTTACAAATTGCTTATCAAAACTCTTTTGTGACCTTCCGGGGTCGTATTCATCTAAAGGCCAAAACCTAGACGAATCAGGCGTCAGTACTTCATCTATTAAAATAAGCTCTCCAGTTTCCAGGTCTTCTCCAAATTCAAATTTGGTATCGGCTATTATTATCCCTTTACTTAGAGCATAATCATGGGTCTTGTTATAAATTTTAATGCTTATATCCTTAAGCTGGTTAGATAAATCCTCGCCAATCATGTCTACCACTTTTTCAAACGATATATTTTCGTCATGAAGACCAATCTCCGCTTTAGTTGATGGCGTAAAAATCGGTTCAGGAAATTTTTCCGATTCTTTTAAATTCTTTTTAAGTTTAATCCCCGAGACAGATCCCGTTTCTTTGTACTCTTTCCATCCAGAGCCTGCTATATAACCCCTTACTATGCACTCTACGGGTAAAGGCTTTGTTTTTTTTACAAGCATACTCCTGCCATTAAGCACAGACCTGAATTCCTGCAGGTTTGTGGGAAAATCTTCTACTTTGGATGAAATCAAATGATTTTTAACAATGTCGCTTGTAAAATTGAACCAGAAACAAGACAGTTTATTTAAGATTTTACCTTTGTCTGGAATACCGTTTGGAATTATTACATCAAATGCCGAGATCCTGTCTGTTGATACAATGAGAAGCCTCTCTCCAAGATCATATATGTCTCTCACCTTTCCCTTTTTAGGTTTTAAGACATTTGTTATATGGTCTTCAGTATTAATTATAATTTCGTCAGTAATTTTGATTAACCTATCAGATTGTTTTTTTATTAAGCTACGTAAAAAAATAACTAAATCAAAATTTGTTTTAAGTTTGGTTATGTTTAATATTTAAAATAGTTCTATTACCTTGACAATTAAGCCTATATATAAGTAGTATAAGCGGTTTAGCAATTAATTTGAGCGCGTAGCTCAGGGGTAGAGCGCTTGCTTGACATGCAAGAGGCCGCAGGTTCAAATCCTGCCGTGCTCACCAAGAAATGAAATTATGAGTCAAATACAGGTAAAAATTGAAAACGAAAATACTCTTACATTTAATGCAGGGACTTCTGTATCTAAGATTCTTAGCGAATCGGGAATAAAGGCAGATATTATTGGCGCTAAGATAGGGGAGAGGATAGTAGATCTGCAGTATGAAGTTAATGAAGATTCAGAGATTGAATTTATTAAAAACGGAAGTGATGATGCTTTGTTTTTTATCCGTCATACATCTGCTCATGTTATGGCAGAAGCAGTACAGAAACTCTTTCCTGGCACAAAGGTTACAATTGGTCCTGTCATAGAAAATGGCTTTTATTATGATTTTGATTATCCCAAAGGATTTACCGAGGATGATCTTGAACTTATTGAAAAAGAGATGAACAGGATAATCGAGGAGAAAAAACCTCTTATAAGAAATAGTATTAAGAGAAGTGAGGCCATAAAAACTTTTGACGGGTTGGGTGAAAACTTTAAGGTAGAGATCATTAATGATCTTCCAGAGGATGAAGATATAACCCTTTATGATCAGGGTGGGTGGTTTGACCTTTGCCGGGGTCCTCATGCTCCCAATACAGGCTATATAAAAGCATTTAAACTTCTCAGCGTTGCCGGAGCTTACTGGAGAGGCAGAGAAACAAATCCAATGCTGCAGAGGATTTACGGCACGGCATTTCAGAACAGAAAAGATTTAAAAACCTATCTTCAAAGACTGCAAGAAGCCAAGAAAAGAGATCACAGGAGACTAGGAATTGATCTTGACCTTTTCAGCATACAGGATGACATTGGCTCTGGCCTAGTATTGTGGCATCCAAAAGGTTCAAGAATAAGACGAATTATCGAAGACTTATGGAGAACCGAACATGATCGGTTTGGCTATGATATATTGTTTACCCCTCATATAGCAAAACTCGATCTCTGGAAAACAAGCGGTCATCTGGATTATTATAAAGAAAATATGTATTCGTCCATGGAAGTAGACAATACTGATTACCAGATTAAACCGATGACCTGCCCGTTCCATATCATGATTTATAAAACAAAGGTTAGGAGCTACAGAGACCTGCCGCTCCGTTGGGCAGAGATAGGAACGGTATACAGGCATGAAAGATCAGGAGTGCTTCATGGTCTTTTAAGGGTAAGAGGGTTTTCCCAGGATGATGCTCATATATTCTGCACCCCAGATCAGATAGAACAGGAAGTACTGAGCGTACTTGATCTTACTATATTAATTTTAAAGATTTTTGGATTTGATGATTACGAGGTTTATCTCTCTACCAGACCTGAAAAATATGTAGGGGACGTGCAAAACTGGGAGCATGCTACCGATGCACTCAGAAGTGCACTTGAGAAAAGAGATTTAAAATATGAAATAGACAAGGGTGGAGGGGCTTTTTACGGGCCTAAGATTGATCTGAAAATTAAAGATGTTTTGGGCAGGTCTTGGCAGTGCTCTACTGTTCAGGTAGATTTCAACCTTCCTGAAAGATTTAATATTAGTTTTGTGGGAGATGACAACACACGTCATACTCCAATAATGATACACAGGGCGATATTCGGATCTTTTGAGAGGTTCTTTGGAATACTGATTGAACATTATGGTGGGGCTTTTCCCTTCTGGCTGAGCCCTGTGCAGGTAAAGATTGCTACAATTAGCGAAGAACACATTGAATATGGGCAAAAAGTCTTTAATATACTAAAGGAAAATAATATAAGAGTTGAAAAAGATTTTAGAAACGAGAAGCTTGGCTTGAAAGTAAGAGAAGCGCAGTTGCAAAAAATCCCTTATCTATTAGTATTGGGCAGTAAAGAGGCCGAGGAAGAACTTGTTTCACCAAGAATGTTAGGTGGAAAGAATTTACAATCTATGAAAATTGACGAATTTCTAAAACATATTGAAAAAGAAAATAGTGCGTACACTTGGAGGGAGGTAGAAGCTAATAGCGAGAACACCTGAGATTAGGGTAAACAGAAGGATAAGAGCAAGAGAAATAAGATTGGTTGCCGACGATAACGAACAATTGGGA
>SMWS01000086.1 GCA_004356685.1 Deltaproteobacteria bacterium | reverse complement strand
TAATTGCGCCTTCTCTGGATAACTTAAGAGCATTTTCTAAAGCTATTGAACTAAGCGGTGTCTCACGAAGTGCTATTACAAGCCTCCTTCTTTCTTTAAGAGCTACCTGCGCTATACGGGTAATTAGTGTATCCGCAATTCCATTTGCTATCTTGCTTAGCGTAGATACAGAGCATGGGATAATAACAAGAGAATCAAAATGGTTGCTTCCTGATGAAAATGGGGCTGCCAAATCCCAGTCGTCAAAAGTTTTTGTAGCCCAGTTTGATACTTCTTCAACCTTCAAGCCAAGTTCTTCATGAAGTACCCTTTTCCCCCACTTGCTAAATATTGCGTATTTTTCATCAGGGCATCTCCTTAAAAAGTCAACTCCGTAAGCGGCTCCCGATGCGCCAGTAAATCCTATAATTGTTCTCATGTCAGGGTAAGTATATCCCACTCAGTACGAAAATAAATACGGCAAAACCAACTACTATATTTATCTTAAAAAATGCAAGGTCTACATTTTCAGAATTTTTGTGCTCAAGATAAAGAAAAACCCCCGCAATTAATAGAACTATAAGCGATATATAAGATTTAAATATTAATAAATAAAGCAGTAACAGACTAAAGAATGCAAGAGCGTGCAGTATTGCAGAAATTAGCAGACCTTTGTTTCTGCCATAAACCGCAATTATAGAATATATTCCTTTTTCTTTATCAAACTTTTCATCAAGCGTTGCATAAATTATATCAAAACCGGATACCCAAAATAAAGTAAATAATGATAAAATTAACGGAACAGTTAAATTACTGAGTGAACATGTAACGGCTACCCAGCCTCCTAGTGGAGCAAGCCCGAGCCCAACGCCAACCCCAAAATGGCAAAGAGGGGTAAATCTTTTCATAAGCGGATATATTATAAAAACTAAAAGAGGAATAGGGCTCAGATAAAGAACTAAATCACAAATATAATAAGCTGAAGCTATATATATAAACAGACCTGCTAGTGTTATAAAGACTGCTTCTTTCAGATTAATTTTGCCGGAAGGAAGTTCGCGCTGCCTTGTTCTTGGATTTAAGCCGTCTATTTTTGCATCTAATATCCTGTTTATAGCAAGCGCTGTAGTTCTTGCGGAGATGGCAGCAAGAATTATCAAGATTAAAAGTTTTAAGTTTGGCAGTCCCCACCCTGCTAAGAAACTTCCGCAAAGAATCAGTGGAAGTGAAAATAGAGAGTGCTCTACTTTTATAAAGTTTCCATAGCTCTTTAATTTTCCCATAATATTGTGGTTTCGATTTTACCTTTAACGAATTTTTTTTAAATTATTTAAAGCTATTAATAGTTATCTTTACTTTTAGGGTTTGTATTTTAGAATAACCCAAATTTAACTTTCAGAGCAAAACGATGGAGTTGCAAGAACTTAAAGACCAGATTACAAAGAATTTAGAAGATGGAAACCTCCATAATATAAAGAGTCTACTCTCTGCGTATCACCCTTCTGAAATCGCTGAAATCCTGGATTATATTGATCCTGAAATTCATTCTAATGTTTTGAGTTCGCTCGACAATGAAACAGCTTCAGAGGTTTTATTGGAGCTTGACGATCAACACCGCCATGATCTCCTCGAAGCTTTAGATAATGAAAAAATTGCCCACATCGTAGAGGAGATGGACTCCGATGATGCGGCTGATGTGATTGCCGATCTTGCTGAGGCCGATGTTGCGCCTGTTTTATCGAAACTTGACCCCGAAGAGGTTGAAGAAGTAAAAAGCCTCCTGCAATATCCAGAAGACACAGCGGGCGGAATTATGCAGACTGAGCTTGCCGAGGTTACTGAAGATTCCACTGTTCGGGATGCTATCAATTGGATCAGGCTTATAGCCGACGAACTGGACGACCTTCAGGATATATATGTAATAGATACTGCTGAAAAGCTTTTGGGAACGGTTTCTCCAAAGAAACTACTTCTTTCAAATCCGGGTGTTAAATTAAAAAATATAATGACCGAGCCGGAGGTTAGCGTTACGCCTTTAATAGATCAGGAAGAAGTAGCTAAAATATTTGAAAAGTATGACATTTTTGCCCTTCCTGTTATAGATGAATCCGGAAAGCTGATTGGGAGAATTACTGCCGATGACGTAATAGATGTTATTACAGAAGAGGCATCAGAAGATATGTATCATCTTGCCGGTGTACAGGATCAAATGCACCCAATCTACACCCCTACTCTTACGAGAATAAAGCTTCGTACACCATGGTTGTTACTAACGCTTGTAGGCGAATTATTTATTGCTCTTATAATAGTCAATGTTTTTCAGCCTACCTTACAGAAAGTTGCAATATTAGCTGCTTTTATGCCGGCAATAATGGCCACTGGCGGAAATGTTGGTATTCAGACAACTACTATTGTAATCAGGAGTATGGGAATGGGTACTATTACTTTTTCGCAAATCTACAAGCTTGTTATTTCAGAAGTAAAAGTAGGACTTTCAATAGGAATAATATGCGGACTGGTAGCGGCAATAGCGGGGGCAATAATAAGTAAAAATGAAACACAGTTTGTAAAATTAGCTTTTGCGGTTTTTATAGCGATGGTGTCTGCCACGCTTGCCACATCGTTTGTAGGAGCAGCGAGTCCACTTTTATTACAAAAATTTAAATTTGATCCGGCCGCTGCATCAGGGCCTCTTTTAACTATGTTTAATGACATTTTTGGCTCTCTTGTTTATTTGTTTATTGCAATGCTTATATTTTAGAAATGATCGAAAAGATTACGCAAGCCTTTATTCTAAAAAAAACTGTTTATAAAGAAGCTGATTATATTGTTAGTTTTTATACATATGATTTTGGTAAAGTAAGCTGTATTGCAAGAAATGCAAAGAAGAGCTCTAAGAGATTTGGCGGTAGATTAGAATTATTTTTAAATGTAAAAATTAAGTTTAAGGAAGGGATTAAACATATTAAATATTTAGAGGACTGTAATATTGTCAGTTCGTATGCCGATATTATGAATGATCTGGATAAATATAAGTGGGGTAGTTTCATTTTAGAATATATTGAAAATCTATCTGAAACAGAACAAATAAATCAGGATCTATTTGCTTTGCTGCAAAAGAGTTTAGAACATATTAATGAGAAGCACAATATAATAAATATGATACCAAGGTTCCAATATCGAGCCCTAATGTGTGTCGGTTTGAATCCGCAATTAAAAAGCTGTTTTAAGTGCGGCAAAGATGTGAATGATATTGGTTATTTAAGTATAAGACAGGGTGGAATTGCGTGTGTACAATGCGGTAAACAATCCGGAGCTTCAATTGAAGGTTTTAAATTTGTTAAAAAATTTGATAAAAACGATCATAAAACAATAATGAACAATATTGCACTTTTGACAAGATTTACAAAGTTTCACACTGGAAAAGAATTTAAATCAGAAAAATTCGTCATGGAGAATTAATGTTACTAACTATAAAAGGATTTAAAGCATCGGGAATTTATAGTGGTATAAAAGCTAGTAAGAAAAAAGATCTGGCGCTTATATATTCTGAAAGACCAGCGCAGGCTTCAGGGGTTTTTACAACAAATATTGTAAAGGCTGCGCCGGTAATAATCGGTCAGAAAAAGCTAAAATCAGGGTACTGTCAGGCTATAATAATAAATAGTGGAATTGCTAATGTTTGTACTGGCAAACAGGGTATTAAGGATGCAAATGAAATCACAAAGTCTACAGCCAAGAGTTTGCAGATAAAAGACTCACTAGTAATTCCATCATCCACGGGTCTTATAGGTTCGTTTCTTACTTCACATGTTGGCAAGATTACTAGTTCCGTGCCCAAGCTAATTTCAAATCTATCAGAAAGTGGCCTTAATGATGCAGCAGAGGCAATTATGACTACCGATGCCTTTGTTAAAATTTCATCCAGAAAAATAATAATAGATGGTAGAGAAGGAACAATTACTGCTATAGGAAAGGGTGCAGGAATGATATCTCCAAACATGGCAACTCTGCTTTGTTTTGTAATAACTGATATTGCGTTAGAAAAAACCGCACAGGACAGACTCTTACAAAATTCGGTGAATGATTCATTTAATAAAATTACTGTTGATGGAGATACATCTACAAGTGATACGTCCCTTCTTTTATCTAACGGTTATTTGGGTAATAAACCGGTTAAATTTAAAGGTAGAAACTACAGTAAAGTAAAAGATGCTTTAACAGAAGTTCTCTGCGAAATTGCATATAAAATAGTAGAAGACGGGGAAGGAGCAACCAAGGTAGCAAGGATTATAGTAAAGGGCGCAAGGACTGAAAAAGATGCTGATAAGATTGCACATACGATTGGGACTTCGACACTGGTGAAAACTGCACTGTATGGCCAGGATCCAAACTGGGGCAGGATTTTGGCAGCTGCCGGAAGGGCAGGTGTAAATTTTAATCCAGATAAAGTTGATCTTTATTTTGGTGATTACAGGGTATGTAAAAACGGTATGGCTGTGATGGAAGAAAAAAAGGCGGCAAAGTATTTAAAATCAAAAGACATAGAAATAACTTTTGATTTAAAAAGCGGAAATAAGGCTTCGTTTATTCTAACAAGCGATCTGACTGTAGACTATGTAAAATTTAATTCGGATTATACTACTTAATACATTTTATTTAACTTCGATTCCAACCAATTCGTTAATATTACTAACACCCTCTTTAATCATATAATTCAGCAGTCCAGTGTTTATCTTTCCTGCTACAAAAGGGCCTTCACCCCGAATGGCGGTTACGACCTGAAGCAGCTTTGCGCCTGCTTTTATCTTTTCCAAGGCGGTTTCTGAATCTTTGATTCCGCCGACTCCTATTATCTCTAACTTATCTCCGGCTTGTTTGTAAATATGTTTTATCTGGTCATTTACCATCTTTCTATAATCGGGATCGTCTCCACTAAGACCACCCTGAGACTGTCTCCATTTTTGTCCATATTTGCCTTTTATATCTGAATTTATAGTTGTGTTTGAGGCAATTATCCCTGAGATGTTATTATCAGTTACTACTTCTATTACTTCATCGACAGCATGTAGAGTTAATTCGGGAGCAATTTTTACAAATATTGGTTTTTTTATCTTTTTACCATTCATCGAATCTTTAACTGCCTCAATTATATCGTTTAACGGTTTTTTATCCTGAAGTTTTCTAAGCCCCGGAGTGTTGGGAGAGCTTACATTGACGGCAAAATATGATGCGCAGTCATACAGATTTTTAGCAACTGCTCCGTGCGCCCAAGCTATTTCTTTTTCGTCTAATTCTTTATTCATACCTATGCTAATTCCAATTGGAATTCTGCAATTTTTATATCTCTGCAGATTTAATTTGATTTGGTCTGTACCGGGGCTATTAAATCCAAGCCAGTTTATTCCAACCCCGGGTGCAATCATAAACTGTCTGGGTTTAGGGTTTCCGGTCTGAGGATGCAGTACTACTGTTCCTACTTCGACAGCCGAAAACCCGAGATGCCAAAGCCCTTTAACTGCTCTGCCATATTTATCCCAACCCGCTCCTACAGTTATTGGATTATCAAATTCTATATCTGAGATGTTAACTTTTAATCTTTCATCTACCAGTCTTTTTCCACTGTAATTAAATAACTGGGTGAACTTGAGCAATAGTGAGAAATTTTCGGTAAAGTGAAGTGATTCTCTGGCGAAATTATGCCAGGTCTCTGAATCCAGATGATCCAATATGGGGCTAATAAATTGTTTATACATTAAATTACAGAAAGAATATCTGTAAATGAGAAAAAATTAGTTATAAATTATTTTAGAATTAATAGTAGCAGGTTTATTTAGGGTTATTAATAATTCTGCTTACTGAAGTGTAATGAAGACCCAATCTCTCTCCGATTTCTTTAAGCGTGTAGCCGTGTTTGGATTGTGCCTCTTTTATCTTTTTATTTCTTTGTTTTACTGTTTTATTTTTTATATCTTTGAAAATTTCATCGATTTTAGGTCTTTTCAAGTGTCTTTGCCATTTAGGAATATCCTCTTTCTTTCTACCTTTTGTTATGAGAGGCGTTAAACGTTCAATGAATTTTTCACTTCCTAAGAGTATCTGCCCTCTCACCTTTTTTAGTGGGCTTTCGGATTTTTTCCCTTCTATTATAAAATCTTTGTATTTATCCTGAGCATTCTTTGTTCTCTTTGCAAATTGCGACAAAATCCAATCAATATATAAAAATTCGGGCAGGGCAGAACGCCCGGCTGTAGCTCTGTAGCTGCTCCATTTATAGTTATTTATATTTTTTGTAATGCCAGTTCTTGTTGGCAGTAAAACCACGTATCTGCAGATATCTAATAAATAGGTATCTTTTTCGACTATTACTGCTTTGAATCTTCCCTGAAATATATGACCCTTAACACCGTGTTTTCTATTATATTTTTGAGTATACATGCCATTTAGCTGTCTCATTCCTATCGAGAGGTTGGGTTTGGGAGTTTCTATAACCAGGTTGTACTCAGTCTCACCTATAGAGTAAGCATGACATTTCCAGCCATATCTGCCGGTTACATATTTAAGTGTTTCTAAAAACAGCTCTCTATCCGCATCATCATCAGCAATAGAATTACCCGCATTTCCTTTGCTGCTTATAAAATAAACTGCATTTTTAAATTCAACTCTAATTGGTCTAGCCATATTAATATTCTATCAGGTTTTTATCCATAAATAAAAACTGTCCCTAGGAGTTTTCCAAATCTTATATATACAAAATTCATTTTTGCGATACTGGCATGTTCTAAACCATTATTTTGATTAGAAATTAAACTGCTCAATTTGCCTCAATTAATTTTATATGAATTTAATTATGATATCTTTTAACTATTGTAAGTATAATTTCTATATAAACAAAAGTAAACAATATGAGCAAAACATATTTAATTATCGATAAATCTGAAAGTAATGCAGATCTTTTCTATAGAACCGGGTTCTTTGTGCCAGACCCATGTATTTATATTGAAAACAAGGGTAAAAGAATTCTGGTATTAAGTGATCTTGAGATAGACAGGGGCAGAGAAGAGGCAAAAGTGGATACTGTACTATCGTATTCGGAGTATATAAAAAAACTGCCCTCAAACAAAAGGAAAAAAGCAAGCTTTACTGAAATTGTAGATCTTATATTTAAGGAACAAAAAATTAAAAGTGTAACTGTACCGGGCAGGTTTCCTTTAAAGTATGCAGACGGCCTCAGGAAATTGGGCTATAAAATTACTGCCAAAAAATCTGATCCTTTTTTTGAGCAGAGGCTGAAAAAAAATAAAGACGAAGTGCGCTCACTAAAACATTCCTTAACAAAAACAGCGGATGCTATGAAAGTAGCCGTTACTATTATTAGTTTATCTCAAATCAAAAATAATAAGCTTTATTATAAAAATAAGCTGTTAACTTCTGAAATAGTAAAGGGAGAAATTAATTCTTCTCTTTGCCGGTGGGGTTATTCGGCCACACATACTATTGTTGCATCCGGAGTCCAGGGATCAATGCCACATCATTCAGGAACTGGCCCAATTATTGCATGTACTCCTATTGTTATAGATATTTTTCCAAGATCTCAGCAGACTGGTTATTTTGGTGATATGACAAGAACTGTTATAAAGGGAGCTCCATCTAAAGAAACAAAAAAGATGTACAAGGTTGTTTTAGAAGGGCAAAAAATTGGTTTAAGCAAGATCAAACACGGCGTGAAATCTGCAGTTGTACATAAAGCCATTGTTGATTATTTTGATAGGAGCGGCTTTAAAACCGGGAATATCGAAGGAAAGCAGCAGGGCTTTATTCATTCTACAGGCCATGGGTTAGGGCTTGAAATACACGAACCTCCAAGGGTAGGAATGGGAGACGAAATACTACAAAGCGGTAATGTGGTTACAGTCGAACCCGGGCTTTATTATGAAAAGCTTGGCGGAATTAGAATTGAGGATGTTGTTTTAGTTAGAAAAAATGGGTGTGAAATTTTGAGTGAATTCCCTAAAAAATTTCAGGTTTAAGTTTTGGATACGATTACTCACGGACTTATCGGAAGTCTTGGCTCCAAAACAGGGTACTATCAGAAGTTTGGAAAAATAGCGACGTATTCTTTTTTGTTTGGTTCTGTTTTTCCGGATGTCGATGTCATAGTAGCAGTTTTAGGACCTGATTTTACTTTGAGGTATCACCGCGGCATTACTCATTCTCTAATAGCTGCGCCTCTTTTTTCGATTTTAGTGATGTTTATTACAGGTCTTATTTTTAAAACCCGGGAATATAAAAAGATTTATCCCATGGTTTTATTAGGAATGTATTCCCACATATTTTTTGACCTCATTACTTCATACGGCACAGTTGTTTTTGATCCCATTAGCGTCAAACGATATAACTGGAACCTGGTTTTTATCCTGGATCCTTTTATTACTCTGCCTGTAATAGCCGGGCTTATTATTTCTTATAAAAGAAGAACTTTAGCGCTTAAAACATCTTTTATTATTTTTCTATTCCTTGGTTCATATCTACTCACGTGCTTTTTTGTAAAGGAATTTAATAAAAACAGGCTTTTAAGCTTTGTTAAGGTTAATAACATCCAGGTAGAAAAGCTGGATGTTTATCCAAGACCTTTAGCGCCATTCTTATGGCTCGGCGTAATAGAGACAAAAGACAGTTTTTATAGAGTAAGGATTTCCTCTTTGTCTAAAGATCCACTTGTTTTGGAGCCCTATTCAAAATCTGACATGAATGATTTTGTGGATGCGGCAAGACTTCATAGGGTAGCGAAAACTTACTACTGGTTTGCCGATTTTCCGGTAGCTAAATATTTAAAAAGCGGTGAAGAACATATCGTTGAAATTTATGATTTGAAATTTTGGATGCTGTCTAAAAGAGCGCCGTTTACTCTAAGATATGTATTTGATAAAGCAAAGAATATAAAGGAAATTACACTTGGAGGTAGAAAGGTAAGAAACATATGAAGAAAAACTTTGATGATCTGCTAAAACTTTCTAAATACTTAAGGGGTCCGGATGGCTGCCCTTGGGATAAAGAACAAGACCTCCAAACCCTTAAATCTTTTATTATAGAAGAAGCGTACGAGGTTATCCAGGCAATTGAGTCTGAAGACAGGGACGAGATAATTGAAGAGTTAGGAGACCTGTTTTTTCAGGTCATATTTGCAGCTCAGATTAGCAGTGAAGAACGAAAATTTAATATTGATGATATAATTAATCGGCTCCACAACAAGCTTGTTAGGAGACATCCTCACGTTTTTGGCCAGCATAAGGCTAGAGATGCAGAGGAAGCGGTAAAAAGTTGGCAGTCTGAAAAATTGAAAGAAAAAAAAAGAAAAAGAACATTGCTTGAGATTCCAGCAAACATGCCAGCATTGCTGAGGGCACAGAGGGTTGGAGAAAAAGCTTCAAATGTAGGTTTTGACTGGCAAAGTCCTACAGATGTATTAGATAAAATTGAAGAAGAAATAGCCGAACTAAAAGATGAAATAAAAAAAGGAAATAAAGATGGCATGGAACAGGAATGGGGAGACCTTGTTTTTTCAATAGTGAATCTTGGCAGGCACCTAAAAATAGATGGAGAAAGCTCTGCACACAAGGCTATAAATAAGTTTATTTGCAGGTTTACAAAAGTTGAAGACAAAGCTAAAGAGCAGGGCAAGCAGATTTCAGAACTTACGGCTGAAGAAATGGATATTATTTGGGATGAAATAAAGTCAGATTAAAGGATAAAAAAAATGAGTTCAAATACAAAACTAAGACTGGATTCCAACTACGAGAGTCTCTGGGAAATTGTTAAGCAGTTTGGCAAGATTTTAGAAACAGATTCAAGCTCTATTAATTTGCTTGGCATAAGGTCTGAATCAGAGCTTGGCACTCCTAAAAAGACTATTAAGAGGTCGCTTGCCGCCCTAATCTTGTTGGAAGAAAATAACAGTGCAATTGCCACGCTTGCGTCTGCATATTTATTTATAGAAAATTTTGTAGACGACAGGATATATGAATATTTTCTGCCAAAACTAAAAACTATGGGAGAAATAAGAATTCAGTCAGGAGATATTTCTACAGAGCAAGTCGAGAAACTGGGCGCAAAGGTTCTGGAAGACTTAAAAGACAATGAATTTCAGGATAACTTTGAAGCTATACAAAATGCAATAAATAAAATGCATAAGTCTGCTGAAAGCGAGCTGAAAATATTGCTGAGTATTGCAGAAAAAGAAGATTTAAAAAATGAACAAAGAAAGGAATTACTGGTTTAGTATCACTAAATTAATTAAGAACACCGGAAATAAAGTTAATTTATATCTCAGAAAATTAAATTAACTAGTTTTTCCAATCAGAGTACCTATTAATCTCCAACCCTCTTGGACAAACTCACCAGAATTGTTAGCGCAATCTTCTGTATATACGTTTGATTCATTCCTGATTTTTGTATCAGTCGAACTGAATATGGCAAAAGGAACCGGATCACTTGTATGAGTTCTGATATCAATCGGGGTAGGATGGTCAGACATTACAAGAATCTTATAGTCTTTGAATTTTTTCATACCTTCTAAAACATTCCCCACCACACGTTTATCAAAATCCTCTATAGCCTGGATTTTTAATTTCGGATCTCCTACGTGTCCAGTTTCGTCGGTTGACTCAATATGAATCATAGTCAGATCGACTTCAGTAAGAGAATTTAGTGCATATTCAACTTTGCCCTCGTAGTTTGTATCCAAATACCCGGTAGCACCAGGTACGTCAATAACGTCTAGCTT
>SMWS01000085.1 GCA_004356685.1 Deltaproteobacteria bacterium | reverse complement strand
TTTAGAGCAACTTCTGATTCTTTTAGTCCAAATGTTTTAATTAAAACACACTGCGTTTTTGATCTATCTTTAAATCTGGTGAACAAATCGGTTAAAACAAATTCCTGCATCATAGGCTTAAATTCTTTAGGAACTCCCGGCAGAAAATAATATACAGTACCCTTGTAGTCATAGTAAAACCCGGGTGCAGTACCTATTTTATTATTAATTATTTTGCTGCTGGCAGGTAAAATTGCAGGTTTTTTATTTATCTTCAGCAGCTCCCTTTTCCTTTCTGAAAACCTCTCCTTAATCATATTCAAAGCATCCGGATTTTCTGCCATATCAACACCGAAAAAACTTGCGGCAGCCCCTGCAGTCAGATCATCTTCAGTCGGCCCCAAACCACCTGTAACTATAACTATATCTGCTCTTTTCCCGGCATTTTCAAAAACCTCTACTATATCCCTGCTATAATCTCCAACCGTAGTGTGAAACTTCACAACAAATCCGTTATCGGCAAGTACTCCGGATACCCAGTGGAAATTAGTATCCAGAGTAATACCGCTTAAAAGTTCGTTTCCCGTAGTTATAATCTCGATCTTCATACAAGTTTAATAAACTCTTATAATTATTTGCATAAGTATATTTGCATATACGCCTGCCAAAACGTCATCCAGCACTATTCCATACCCATCTCTCAATTTTTCTATATTTCTAATTGGATATGGCTTTAAAATATCTAAAATCCGGAACAACAAAAAACCTGTTATTACATAACCCCAGCTAAAGGGAATTAAAACCATAGTGAATAAATAACCGCATACTTCATCTATCACTATTTGCCCGGGATCTTTGGAATTATATATTTTAACAGCAAGTGAGGCCATGAAAATAGATAAAGCGGTGAGAATCAATAGAAAAACAATATAGATTGGAAAAGATACAAAAGTTAAGAAAAAAAACAGTAAAATAGCGCCCAGCGTACCAGCAGTTCCAGGTGCAAGCGGAGAGTTGCCCAGAAAAAAAAATGTTACATACAATCTAATTAATAAATCTGTTTTTATAATCGATTCCCTCGTGCTTTAGTAACTGAACCTTATAATTTATACCATAAGAATAACCCCCTATACCAATAGTAGAAACAACTCTGTGACACGGTATAACTATTGGTATGGGATTAGCTCCTACGGCGTTTCCAACAGCACGATAAGAATGCGGTTTTCCAATCTGTTTTGCAATATCTTTATATGTAACAACTTTTCCAAAGGGAATTTTTAGAAGCTGCTTCCAAACACTTTTTTGAAAATCGGTTCCGCTTGTTATATTTAATTTTGAACTAAATTTCTTTAACCTGCCGCCGAAATATGATTTTAATTCATCTGTAACCGGCACAGATTTATTAGCGCTCACTAATTTTAGTTCTGTATTCTTTTTTTTGAAATTTTTGAAGTTCTGAGTCCCAATTATTAGCTTGCATAGGACACCGGATTTGGCAACTGCATAAACATCGCCAAAACTGCTGTTTATTTTTGAGTAAGCAAACATAGTTATTTTAATAAAATCTATAAAGTAATATTACAATCTAAAAAATAGCAGCTATCTTAAAGATAAAGAACTTAAGAATGTAAGCTGCAAAGAAAATATAATTAGATGCTTAAATATCAAAACTGCAAATCACTGCAAATTTTCATAAAGGCTTTTAAGTACCTCAGAATAGTGAGATTTCTTTAGTTTAACTATAGTCTGTTTTTCAATCTGCCTTATTCTTTCCCTTGTAAGACCGAATTGTTGTCCTATATAATCAAGAGTAAAAGAATCATCGTACCCAATACCATATCTCATTTTAATTACTTCTCTTTCCCTGCTTGTTAGATCAATCAGCGCTTCTTCTATATTTTCTGGTATCGAGATGTTATCGATTTCGGCATCCTGAAAAACCTGGTCATCATCTTTTAGCAGATCTACATAACTTGTAGTTTCACTGTTGTAAATATTGGAATCCAAACTAATCACATCGTTTCCTGACCTTATTACACTCTTTATTCCATCTACCGATATCTTAAGTATAGAAGCAATTTGCTCAGCTGTTGGATCCTTTCCATTTTTTTCTTTCAGACCAATAAATGTTTGCCAAATTTTACCGGATTTTTCTAAAAGATATGAAGGTACTTTTACGGTTCTTGTTTGATTAAATATAGCCCTGCTGATTGATTGATTTATCCACCATACGGCATAAGTAGAAAACCTGTAACCTTTGGTATAATCAAACTTTTCAACAGCCCTAATAAGACCAATATTACCCTCCTGGATAAGGTCTAAAAATGAAGCCCCTTTTCCAACAAATTTCTTAGCAATACTTGCAACTAATCTTAAGTTAGAGCTTATAAACCTATTTCTAAGCACAATTTTAAAATTCTTATAAGCATTAGTTATTAGTCTATTTCTAATTGCTTGTTTATATAGAGCTTTACTGCCTTTATTTGACTTTGAACCATTTTTTGAATTATAACACTCACAAACTTTGGAGATTTTCACTCGTCCGGCAGATCCCGAATAAAAAGAAATCTTGTTTTCGCAGTTTTGCATCAGTGCCGATAGAGTAAGTTCCTGGCGAGGTTTGAGTAGCGTTTCCAGACTTACATCTTTAAAATAACCATTTATTAACAGATTATCTTTTTCGTTATATTGATGCTTTAAACCCGTATTTTGCGCATTCAATTTCTGATTTGCTTTTTGAAATTTAAACGAACTGTCAGGGTTTACACCGAGTTCATTGTACTTTTGTTCATTAGTAATTGTGCTGAAGTCGTTTTCATCATACATATACATCCCTCTTTTTGTATCTTATGTATTTTGATGTTTCTAAACAAATAGAGATGCAAATAGCTGCATATATGACTATAAACTCATATATTAAAAAAAGGTTACATTAAACTTAAGTATAGATAAAGAGCAATTACTGAACTGGCTTACTGGCACTTTGCCCCGAAGCATTATTGAAAATTTCATTCCATTTTTGAAACAGGATTTTCATTGCAGTATTTGCTTTTTCATATTCTGATTTTTTAAGAAGTTCTATAAAAGTACAAACTTCAGCAACGCTTCTTTCATTATCCAGTGTATATATATGAATATAGCTGCAAATATCCCCGTAATTTAGTATTATATGCCCACTGTTGTTGTACCCTTGTAGCAGGTTTATTAACTGCTCTGAGCCATTTATTAAACTATTTAAAATACCAATAATTTCAGACTCTTTAATCTCTGCGGGAATGGCATTTAAAGTTTTTTCAAATAGAGATTTTGAGGATTCAACCCTGAGCAAAGCAGTTTGCAGCTTTGTACCATAATATATAGCGTTAAAACCCCAGTGAGAAAAAAGAGTTTTTCTCTCATCTCCCGCAAACAATAAAAACCATTCTACGGGTATTATATTTTCTATATATATAAGGTGATTGCCAAAATCAGACTGAATAGGTGCGATAAAATAGCTACCATCTTCCTCTTTTAGGAAATAGCAGTCTTTTATCTCTGACTGCTCAACATTAATACGCTCACTTAAAGATTTATGAAAGTTTTCATATTCATTGCCAAACCACACGCCAAAAGGTGAAGGAGGCCCTCCCCAGTAAAGCTCATAGAATTCTATATAACTTTTCCAATAATCACTTTCCGTTCCAAATACTTGCAACGGTTCATATATAATAAGATTACTTGTAGCCATTAATATATATTGTATTTATGATATAATTAACATTAAGAACCTACATTAAGTATAACATCAAACTATCTGAAAAACTTCAATTTATTATTGACCTTGAAACAAAAACAGTTTATACTGGATATTAATTTTAAACAGGAGGACATATACAATGAAATATGTAGCTATCATTTTACTGGCAACTTTACTGTTCACAACTACGTCTTTTGCAAGACCACAACAGATAACAGAATATAACCCTAACGATGCCATAAATCCTTTCAAAATCACCAGTTTGATCATACGCCCCCCAATAGCCATTATAGATATTTTTATAAAAGGTTTCTACTATGTACTTGATTCTGATCCTATCAGAAGACCTTTTAATATTGAATTTGATTCTTCATTTAATATAGACGAAGACTACTAAAAACTACTTAAACCCATTGTAGATAAATAATATTTTTATTTGCAATGGGTTTTTCTTTTTATCCCTCCTTATTTTAATTATACTTTTGTAATTCATAATATATTTTCTATAATTTTCTATAAACTCTTTCATCTTTTTAATCTATAGGACTATATGACTCATAAAAGTATTATTATAGGCAGTGCTCCTACAAGCCCTGGCGTTTATTTGATGAAAAATGCTAAAGGCAGGGTATTGTACGTAGGAAAAGCAAAAAACCTCAAAAAAAGAGTTACTTCATATTTTACCGGCAGTAGCAGCAGTGACAGGTATCAAATCCAGCATCTCTTAAATGACGTCAGTAATATTGAATATATTGTCACACAAAATGAAAGAGATGCCCTGATATTAGAAAATTCGCTTATAAAAAAATATAAACCCAAGTTTAACGTACAGTTTAAAGACGATAAAACCTACTATTCTCTAAAACTGGATATAAATGAAAAATATCCAAGGCTTTTTTTTACAAGAAGAGTCGTAGATGACGGAGCGCTTTATTTTGGACCTTTTACATCGTCAAGCTCACTTAAAAAAACAAAAAAGTTTTTTCATAAGTTGTTTCCACTTAGAGACTGTACTAACTCTAAATTTAAAAGACACTCAAATAGGCCCTGTATAAATTACAACATGAAACTCTGCGCAGGACCTTGTGCCAAAAAAGTGTCTGACAATGATTACCTTTCTCTAGCAATGCAGGCAAAGCTTTATTTGAGGGGCAAATTTAAAGAAATTTTAAAGCTTATAGAAAACAGTATGAAAAATGCAGCAGCAGACTTGAGGTTCGAAGAAGCGGCTTTTTACAGAAACCAGTTAAGCTTTCTTAAAATGCATATAGATCAAAAAGGTCTGATTGATTCAAAGACAAAGGATATTGATGTTATAGGTATCTATAGGGAAGGTTATTCCACAAGCATAGTAGTTCTTTATTTCAGAAACGGCTCTATTATGGATAAATCAGATTATTTTTTTGAAAACAGTTTTGGAGACAGTACCCAGATTTTAGAAGAATTTATTTATAGATACTACTTAGGCTCGAAGAGCTATCCAAAGGAAATTTGCATAAATTTAAAGCTTAATAACAGCAATTTCATAAAGCAGTGGCTGAGAGAAAAAAGCGGCAGAGCCATAAATCTTTTCTATCCGGTAAGGGGAAGGAAAGTCGATCTGACCAACCTTGCAAACGAAAACGCTAAAGCCTGTTTTCTAAAAAACTTTCATGACCAAAATAATTTCCAAACGCTTTTAAACAATTTATCTAAAAAGCTCAGTCTAAATAACACTCCCAAAACTATTGAGTGCTATGATATTTCAAATATCCAGGGCACAAACTCCGTGGCATCTTCTATAAGATTTGAAGACGGAAAAGCTTTAAAAAGAAGATACAGAAGATACAAGATTAAAACGATCTCCGGTGCAAATGATTTTGCAATGATAGGTGAAGTAATAAGCCGAAGACTGCAGAGAAAAAGTCAGAAGGGTTGGGACTTGCCCGACCTGTTTTTAATAGACGGAGGGATAGGACAATTAAATTCAGCACTAAGCGCAGCAGCACAGAATGGAAGTACGGAGCAAGTTGATATAGTTGCCATTGCCAAAGCCAGAAATCCGAATGAAACTGATAAAGTATTTATCCCTTATAATTCAAAAGCTCTAACATTTAAGAAAAACTCAAAAGAAATCTTATACCTTATGAAAATACGGGATGAAGCACACAGATTTGCAGTTGATTATCATAAAAAATTGAGAAAAAAGAGTTTTATTAAATCAGCTTTCCAGTCTATTCCAATGGTAGGAGTAAAAAGAAAGAAAATACTTCAGAAAAAATACAGAACCATAAACAATCTAAAAAACGTGTCTGCCCAAGAACTGGCTTCGATAGATGGATTTAATACCAAAGTGGCTGAATCTATAAAAAATTATATAAGTTCTGCTAACTTATAAACATGTCTAAAATTGCTTTTCCAACATGAAGCTTGTTTTCAGCCTGCTGAAAAATTACAGAGTTTTTGTCATGAATAATTTCATCTGTTATCTCCTGGCCCCTGTGAGCAGGCAGGCAGTGCATAATTAAAGCACTGTTTTTTGCTCTGGAAACCAGATCCTGGTTTATCTGATAATCCTTAAACATGTCAATCTTCTTATATTTCTGATCTTCTTGCCCCATGCTTACCCAAACATCAGTATATATCACATCAGCACCCCTTACAGCTACAAACGGATCGTGAATTATTTCAATCTTTGGAGCATAAGTCTCAGCAATATTAAGTATATCAGTGTCAGGCCCGTACCCCTTAGGAGTAGAAATTGCAAGTTCAAAACCCAGTATACAAGATGCCCCTATAAGAGAGTTAGCAATATTATTGCCATCACCCACGTAAGCCAGTTTCATCTCGCTGACATTTACGCCATTTTCTTTAAGCGTATAAAGATCGGAGACAATCTGGCATGGATGTTCAAGATCAGTAAGCGCATTTATAATCGGAATTTCTGAATGCTCCGCAAATTCTTCAATCATAGACTGATCGAACGTTCTTATTATGATTCCATTTAAATATGAGGATAAAACTTTTGCGGTATCCTCTATAGATTCTCCTCTGTTTAACTGGAGATCTGTTGAACTCATTAATATTATATTGCCGCCAAGCTCGTTTATCGCAACCTCAAACGATATCCTAGTCCTTGTAGACTGTTTTTCAAAAATAAGCCCTATCGATTTGTTAAGTAAACTGTGCGGATAGTCCTTTTTTATTTTTAAAGACTTCAGTTCTTTAGTAATGCTGAATATAGATTCAAACTCTTCTTTGCTAAGGTCAAATATACTTAGAAAATGTCTAGGCATCCAATACCTCATGTAGAGAACTTTCAAATATCTTAAGCGCAAAATCAACCTCTTTTTTTGTTGTAATAAGCGGAGGCAGAATTCTAATGTTTTTTTGTTCTGTAATGATTGTTAGAACCCCGTTCTGATATAATTTCTTAACTACCTCACTTGCGCAGTCACTATTTACAAATTCAACGCCTATAATAAAACCCTGCCCTCTTACCTCTTTTATTATTTTGCTATATTTAGACTGCAGTTTTTCTAACTCACTAATAAAATATGTGCCCACTGTTTTTACGTTATCCAGCAAACCATTTTCAATAATTGTTTCAATAACGCTGTATCCAACCTTCATAGCCAAGGGATTGCCACCCATAGTAGAGCCATGAGACCCGGGGGTTAGGTGTTTTGCATATTTGTCTTTTGCAAGCAATGCTCCGCAAGCAAGCCCGCCGCCAAGCGCCTTGGCAAGGGTCATCAAATCCGGCTCAAATCCCAGCTGCTCGTAAGCAAACAAACTCCCTGTTCGTCCAATTCCAACCTGTATCTCATCAAGAATTAACAAGATGTTACTGTCAGTACACAACTTCCTGACTTTTTTTAAATAACCTTTTGGAGGAAATATTACCCCATTTTCACCTTGAATAGGTTCCAAAATCACCGCACACACTTTTTTGTCTTCTGCAAAATTTTGCAAATGTTCTAAATCACCGTACTTTACAAATTTTACCCCTGGAAGCATTGGACTGAAATCAGCTCTATACTTTTTATGCCCTGTGATGCTGAGTGAACCGTAGGACCTTCCATGGAACCCGCCTTTGCAGGATATAATTTTAAATCTGCGCCCATTTGCTTTACCCCATTTCCTTGCCAGTTTTATCGCGGCTTCATTGGCCTCGGCCCCGCTGTTACAAAAAAACACCCTATCTGCAAAAGAGTTTTCCACTAGCAGCTCTGCAAGACTTCCCTGCTCTTTGGTATAAAAAAGATTTGAGCAATGAACAATCTTTTCTAATTGCTCTACGAATGCTTTTTTAATATTAGGGTGGTTATGCCCCAGGTTTGTTACGGCTATTCCGGTTGTAAAGTCCAGATACTTATTACCCTCAAAATCCCATACCCAGCATCCTTTTCCTTTTTCTAAAGCTATCGGGTACCTGCCATAATTTTTAAAACCGTATCTGTCTAGTTTATCTATTACCTGCTCAGATTTCATATCAGTATTTCAGTTCCAATCCCTTTATCCGTAAAAATTTCAAGAAGAAGTGAGTGTTCTTTGGTTCCATCAATAACATGAACTTTTCTAACACCTTCATTCAGTGCGTTTATGGCACAAATAACTTTGGGTATCATCCCCTTTGAAATAACATTTTTGTGTATCAGTTTTTTCACGGCGCTTTCATGCAGAGTAGAAATTAGCTCTTTTTTCTTATCTAAAATACCCGTGACGTTTGTAAGAATAATAAATTTTTCGGCATTTAGTGCGCCTGCTACTTTTCCGGCCACATGGTCAGCATTAATGTTGTATGAATTGCCCTTATTATCAAAACCAATTGGCGCTAATACAGGAATATATCCCGAATTGTCCAGAGTATTTATTAATTGTGGATTTATATGTTCCACTTCTCCTACAAGACCTATATCCGAACCTGGCGGAATCTCTATGTCATGGTCCTTGGCATATTTCATTATGTTTAGTTTTTTGGCTAAAATCAGTTTGCCTTCTTTACCAGAAACTCCCACAGCACTTCCACCCAGCAGGTTTATTGCAGTTATAATATCCTGGCTGACTTTTCCTACCAGTACCATTTGAACGACTTCCATAGTTTCTGCGTTAGTTGCTCTAAGTCCTGCAATAAATTCAGATTGCAGTCCGAGTTTGTCTAAGTAACTTCCTATCTGCGGGCCGCCTCCGTGAACAATAACGGGATTCATTCCCACATACTTCATCAAAACTACGTCTCTTGCAAAATTATCTAGTTCTTTACTGTTAATGCTCCCACCATACTTAATTACAATCGTCTTTCCATAAAACTCCCTTATATAAGGGAGCGCTTCGCTAAGTGTTTTTGCTTTTTTTATTAATTCTTCCATTTTTCTAAATTACAATGTTATAAGCTTTAGAGTATATAACGGCTTAAATCTCTATCTTTAACTATGTCTGATATTTTATTCTTTATATAGTCTGAATCTACTTTGAACTCTTTTTCACTAGTATCCGGAGCATTAAATGATATATCTTCTAGTATTTTCTCAAGTATTGTGTGTAGCCTTCGGGCACCGATATTCTCGGTTGACTCATTCACCTCTTCGGCAAGCTCTGCAAGTCTTACTATTGCATCATCAGTGAACTCAAGGTCAATGTCTTCAGTTTTAAGCAGCTCTTTGTACTGTTTTATTAACGCATTTTTTGGTTCAGTTAGAATTCTGATAAAATCGTCTTTAGAAAGAGGGTCAAGTTCTACTCTAATAGGAAACCTGCCCTGCAGTTCGGGAATTAGGTCTGAGGGTTTTGAAACATGAAAAGCTCCTGCGCCTACAAACAAGATGTGGTCGGTTTTAACCAGCCCATGTTTTGTATTAACTGTGCAGCCCTCTATAATAGGAAGCAGGTCCCTCTGCACCCCTTCTCTTGAAACATCCGGTCCGCTCGATGTTTCTCTGCCACAAATTTTATCAATTTCATCAATAAACACAATCCCTGTCTGTTCAACCCCTTCAACTGCCATTTTCACCACTTTATCCATATCAACGAGTTTCTGAGCCTCTTCTTGAATAAGAACCTCCATGGCATCAGGTACCTTAACCTTTTTCCTTTTAGACTTTTTAGGAATCAGGTTACCAAGCATATCGGAGATATTTACATCCATCTCCTCAACACCAGCCTGTGAAAATATTTGCATTGGAAAATTCTTAGCTGTGACTTCTATCTCTATTGTTCTATCGTCCAATTTTCCTTCTTTAAGCAAAACCCTCATTTTTTCTCTCGTTTCGTTTTTAGACTCAAATTCACTATCATTATCCTTACCTTTGGGCAGTAATATATCCAGAATCCTTTCTTCGGCTAAATCTTTAGCCTTGCTTATAACATTTTTCTTTTCTTCTTCTGTCGTCATTTTTACAGATATATCCGTCAGATCCCTTATCATTGACTCAACATCCCTGCCCACATATCCGACCTCTGTAAATTTAGAGGCTTCAACTTTTAGAAATGGGGCTTGAGATAATTTGGCCAGTCTCCTGGCAATTTCAGTTTTGCCCACTCCAGTTGGACCTATCATAAGAATATTCTTTGGAGCTATTTCATCTTTCATTTCCGGGCTAACCCTCTGTCTTCTCCACCTGTTTCTAAGCGCTATTGAAACAGCTTTTTTAGCTTCCTTCTGGCCGACTATGAATTTATCAAGCTCGGCAACAGTTTCTCTTGGCGTAAGAATGTTTGATATATTATCCACTAATTTATAACTCCTCTATAACAATATTGTCATTTGTATAAATACATATTTCTGATGCAATCAAAAGTGACTGCTCAACTATTTCTTTCAGCTCAAGCTCAGAATGCCTAACGAGCGCTTTTGCGGCAGCTTGTGCAAAAGGCCCTCCGGACCCTATGGCAATTATATCATCGTCTGGTTCTATAATGTCTCCGCTGCCTGAAATAAGAAACATTGACTTCTTGTCGGCAACAATAAGCAAAGCCTCAAGCCTTCTAAGAATCCTGTCAGTTCTCCAGTCTTTACCGAGCTCAACTGCAGATCTCCGCAGATTACCCCTAAATTCCTGCAGCTTTGATTCAAACTTATCAAAAAGCGTAATAGCATCAGCAGTCGATCCTGCAAACCCTACAACGACAGAGTCATTATATAGTCTTCTGAGCTTATTTGCAGTGTGTTTTAGCGCTGTAGCGCCCAAAGTAACCTGCCCGTCGCCTGCAATAGCAATCTTTTCCCCTTTTCTAACACAAACAATTGTAGTACTTCTTAAACCTTTCATATTTTAAGACCTCGGATGAGATTTGTCATATACATTCATTATCCTCTCTATCGATGTATGCGTATATTTCTGAGTAACAGATAAACTACTATGACCAAGCATATCCTGAATAGCCCTCAGATCTGCGCCGCTGCCAAGCAGATGGGTGGCAAAAGAATGCCTAAGTGCATGGGGACTTACATTCTTGCTCAGGCAGGCAGCTTGTGCAAATTTTTTTACTATCCTTCCAATACTCCTTTCAGAAATTTGAGTACCTCTATTGTTTACAAAAAGCTTATCTGTTTTTGGCTTTAAAACTTCACGACTCTGCAGATATGCCAAAAGAGATATGATTGCTTTTTTACCTACAGGAACAATCCTTTCCTTACTGCCCTTTCCCAGCAACTTGATCTCACTATTTTCGATATTTAAATTATCCAGTTTTAAATTCACCAACTCTCCCACCCTGATACCACTGGAATACATAAGTTCCAATATAGCTTTATTCCTTAAACCCATTACTCCATTACCTAAATCCTGGTCAATTAACCTAAACATTTCGTCTACAGAAAGAAACACCGGCAGTTTTTTTTCTTTTTTAGGTGAAGGAATAAGCTTTGCCGGATTTGCTTTAATAATCTTTTCCCTCTGCAGGAAATCAAAGAATGCTCTCAAAGAAGCCAGTTTTCTCTCAATTGTTGATTTACTATTTTTATTATTTAGCAGTCCAATAAACCTTCGGATAACAACATCGTTTACTTCATTAATATCTTGAGCATTATTGCCAGATTTTAAAAAATCTCCAAATTCGCATAAATCCCTGCTGTAAGCCCTGAGAGTATTTGCAGAATAATTTCGCTCAGTTCCTATATATTGTTCAAATTGTTTTATAAAATTATCCATTTTTCAAAGTAAATAGGATAAGCATTAAGCCCAGCAGTTCAATAGCTTTATATTTTTTTAGAGCAAATATAAAAGAACTCATTGCCTAATTCCCATCCAGTTGTAATTATTTGTAATTGACCTGAGGAAACCATCTGTGTTAACTGATCAACAACCTCCTTTTTAAATTCACCCATCTCTTTTTCAGGAAAATCAACAATGAGCTTACTAGCAAGCTTGTCAATGTTGCTGTTTCCCTCACCAAGCCCTGTACACATCGATTTTAATAAATTAGTTCGAATATCAGACATAAATTCTCCTAAACAATATATTTTTTAGGTGGTATAGTAAATTCATTAAAAAATAGAATAATATAACAAATATATCAGGTTATTTCTATCTAGTCGTACTATGTAATGAAGATTCTCATCTACACTCACGAATATCCACCATTTCTGGGCGGTCTTGCAACTACTAGTTACAAACTGGCAACAGGCCTAGCGAGCAGGGATGATA
>SMWS01000007.1 GCA_004356685.1 Deltaproteobacteria bacterium | reverse complement strand
TTTAGCGGCGTCCATGGCAGCGTCACCCGCAGCGTCTTTAGCGGCGTCCATTGCAGCGTCACCCGCAGCGTCTTTAGCGGCGTCCATTGCAGCGTCACCCGCAGCATCTTTAGCGGCGTCCATTGCAGCGTCACCCGCAGCGTCTTTAGCGGCGTCCATTGCTGCATCACCTGCAGCGTCAGCCGCATCTTCTGCTTCTTCTTTCATTTCACCGGCAGCGTCTCCAGCAGCATCACCTGCTTCTTCTTTCATTTCGCCTGCAGCATCTTCAGCCGCATCTCCTGCCATCTCCTTTGTATCTTCAACTGCTTCTTCTGTTGTCTCTTTAGTATCCTCAACAACCTCTTCAGCTTTCTCGCAAGATACAATTAAAAAACTAAAACATATCAAACTAGCAAATAAGATATTTCTCATTTTACCCTCCTAACTTAACAATTTTACTTAATTTTTAACAATAATTACAAGAAAATCAAATTAATTACTAACCTGATTTCAAATTGCTGTTTATTTCATCCTCTTCTTTTTTTAGAATCTCTAAATAATCGGTTCCTGTAATAAGGCGCGCGCCTCTTTTTCTGGTGAAATAATTCCAGGCCCACTGAGTAAGAACCAATACTTTATTATCATATTCAATCAAATATCTTATATGAATGAACAACCAGATTAGCCAGGCGAAAAACCCAGTAAATCTAAATCTTCCTATACTGGCTACAGCGCTATTCCTTCCTATAACTGCAAGGCTGCCCTTATCCCTATAAATAAATGACTTTGATTCTTTGGATTTAATTCTGTTTTTTATTAACATTGCAGCGTATTTCCCCTGCTGCATAGCTACTGGCGCAACACCGGGAAGAGGCCTGCCGGTTTGATGAGAAAAATTCGCTAAGTCACCAATAACAAATATTTCAGGATGATTTTTTATAGTTAAATCCTTTTCAACTATAACTCTTCCAATGTTATCGATCTCTACCTTTGTTCTTTTGTTCAGTACCCTTCCCATTCTAGATGCTCTAACTCCCGCAGCCCAAAGAACTGTCTTAGCATTAATATTTTGAGATAAATCACCTGTTTTGAATGTAACAAAATTTTCATTTATTTTTGTTACAAATGAATTAGTTTGGACTGTTACACCAAGTTTTTCTAGAGACTGCTGTGCATCATAAGATAACTTTTCTGGATAAGTTGGGAGAATTCTATCAGTAGCCTCTAAAAGAATTACTTTTGTTTTTGTAGTATCTATGTTTCTAAAGTCCTTAGTTAAGGTAGTATTTGCCAGCTCTCCTAAAGCCCCGGCAAGCTCTACTCCGGTCGGGCCACCGCCTATAACTACAAAAGTCATCCATGATTTTTGTTCTGAAATATCTTTTATTTTTTCGGCGCACTCAAAAGCAAAAAATATTCTTTTTCTAAACTCCAAGGCATCTTCTATGGTTTTTAAACCAGGGGCATAAACAGCCCAGTCTTCATTTCCAAAATAGTGGTGAATTGACCCTGAAGCGACTATTAAAGTATCATAGGGTATTGTTCTATATCTTAAGACAACCTCTTTTGACTTTGTATCTATATCTATTACTTCAGATTTGTAAACCTTCGTATTTTTTTGTTTATTTAGAACAGCTCTGAGAGGTGAAGCTATATCACCGGGAGAAAGGCCTCCCGTGGCTACCTGATACAGAAGGGGTTGGAATAAATGAAAATTTCTTCTATCGATTAAAGTTAATTTAATATTAGCATTGCCAAGCTCTTTAGCCGCATAAAGCCCCCCGAAGCCCCCGCCTATAATTACTACCCTGTGTTGATTATTATTTTTATCAGTCATTGGAATACTTATAAAAGTTCTATTTTTGGAATAACATAGGAAAAAAAATTAATAACTAAACAATATTAAGGAGACAGCCTTTCAATTATCCATCTTATATCTTCAGTTAATCTGTATCTTAATCTGTCATGTAACCGGTCAGGTCTACCCTGCCAAAATTCTATAGAATTGGGCTTAAGCCTATAACCTCTCCAGTAAGGAGGTCTTGGAATGTCTAAACCCTCATATTTCTTTTCTATATCTTTATAACTACTTTCCAATATATCTCTACTATCTATTACTGTGCTTTGTTTAGATGCCCAGGCGCCTATCTGACTTCCCCTTGGTCTTGTTTTGAAATAATCGTCAGCATCCTGATCGCTTACCTGATATATATCCCCGCTTATACGTACCTGCCTTTCAACTATATCCCACCAAAAAACCATATAGGCCTGAGGATTATTCTTTAATTCTATCCCTTTTATGCTCTCAGAATTAGTATAGAAAACAAAACCATCTTTATCAAAGCCCTTTAGCAATAAAAATCTTGCATTTGGTAAGCCATCTTTAGACGATGTAGCTAATACAAAAGCATTTGGATATTTAATACCTATTTGAGTTGATTCGTTAAACCACTTTTCAAACTGTTTTATAGGATCTGAGTCAATATCAGATTCTAAAAGAGCAGAATAGTCATATTGTTTATCAGATTTTTTGAGATTCATATGCAAAAGAATATAGTCTTAATATTCTAATTTAACAAATCTTTAAATACGTTATCCAGATTAGGGTAAGAGAAACGATAACCACTGTCTATTAGCTTTTTAGGAACGGCTCTTGTGCTGCTTAAAATCATTTCTTTTGCCATATCTGGCACAAGAGTCTTTAAAAGTAAAGAAGGTACAGTAAAAAATGTGGGTCTGCACAGGGCCTTACCAAGCTTTTTTGTAAATTGCTGATTTGTTACAGGTGTGGGCGCTACAATATTTACAGCACCGGAAATATCTTTACTATTTATTATAAATTCAATAGAATTTATAACATCTTCGAGCATCACCCAGCTCATATACTGTTTTCCTGAACCTAGTTTTCCTCCTACTCCCATTTTAAATGGTATAAGCATAGTCTTAAATGCACCGCCATCTGTTGAAAGAACAAGACCAATCCTGAGATTAACCACTCTAATATTTTGCTGTTTAAGAATGTGGGATTCATTTTCCCAATCCTTAGCAAGCTCGGCTAAAAACCCCTCTCCATGACTGCTCTGCTCATTAACAATTTCATCTCCTCTGTCTCCGTAAAAACCAATTGCAGATGCACAGATAAAAGCCTTAGGCTTATTTTTTAGTTTTAAAATGGAATTTACAACAAAGTTAGTGCCCTCTATCCTGCTTCTTTGAATTTCTTTCTTTTTTTGCTTACTCCAATATCCTGCTATACTCTCGCCTGATAGGTGGATTACTGCGTCACTGCCCTCTAGACTTTCTAAATCAATCTCTTTAGATTTATAATTCCAGTATACAAATCCTTTTCCTCTATTCTTACTCCTGCTAAGTTTAAGAATATCGTGTCCTTTTCCTTCAAGGTGTTCACTTAAACTACTTCCTATTAAACCGGTTGCACCCGTTATTGCTATTTTCATTTTAAATAATCTACATCAAAATATGATTTTTGTAATTAGATTATATTACAAGCTGTTTTTAAATAACTATCTTATAACTTTTAGTAACCCGAAGAAATTTTTTTAATAAGCAAGTGGCTATTAACTTTGAATATTATAAATTTGTTAAAGTATTTATTAATTTAGGGATATTTACTTTTCAATAGAAAACATTTATTTTTAGTATTTTCTAAATCACTTCAACTTTATTAATATCTCCTATGAAAAATCAGGATATAGCAATAAGCCATGGGCTTACAAAACAGGAGTATAAAAAGATTGTCGATTACATTGGCAGGGAACCTAATTTTACAGAAATAGGGATAATGTCTGCCATGTGGTCAGAGCATTGTTCGTATAAAAGCTCCAAAGTTCATCTCAAAAAACTTCCTACCAGTGGTGAACGGATAGTACAGGGTCCTGGAGAAAACGCTGGCATTGTGGACATAGGTGAAGGAATTTGTGTGGTTTTTAAGATGGAAAGTCACAATCATCCCTCATTTATTGAGCCATATCAGGGGGCAGCTACGGGAGTGGGAGGAATATTGAGGGATATTTTTACCATGGGAGCAAGACCAATTGCACTTCTGGATTCACTTAGATTCGGCAGTCCTGATCTTGCAAAAACCAAATATCTTATTGAAGGAATAGTTTCAGGAATTGCTGGGTATGGAAACTGCATAGGTATACCAACCATTGGCGGAGAAATCTATTTTGACAAATGCTATGATGGCAACCCCCTTGTTAATGTATTTGCACTAGGTATAACAAAAAAAGATGAGATATTCAGAGGATATGCGACAGGTGTTGGAAACCCTGTTCTGTATGTAGGTTCTAAAACAGGAAGAGACGGGATTCATGGCGCAGTCATGGCTTCTGAAACTTTTACAGAAGAGTCAGAAGAAAAAAGACCGGCCGTTCAGGTAGGAGACCCATTTACAGAAAAACTACTTTTAGAAGCCTGCCTTGAACTCTTTAGAACCGATGCCGTAGTAGGTATACAAGACATGGGAGCTGCAGGCCTTACTTCTTCATCGACAGAGATGGCAGAAAGAGCTGAAACTGGATTAGAGATAAATATTGATAACATACCCTGCAGAGAAAAGGGAATGACACCCTATGAAATCATGCTTTCCGAATCTCAGGAGAGAATGTTAATAGTACTTAAAAAAGGCAAAGAACATATAGCAGAAAATATATTTAAGAAATGGTCCCTCGATTCTTCAGTTATCGGTAAAGTTATTAAGCAAAGAAGCTTAATACTTAATAAAAATGGAAAGGTAGAATGCAACCTGCCTATAGATATAATTACAAAAGAAGCTCCTTACTATGATAGAGAATTTTCAAAGCCCAAATATTTAGAGGATATATATAACAACTTCACTTTTAAACAACCAGATAATTATAACGACATTGTTCTAAACTTGCTTTCTTCTCCAAACCTGTGCAACAAAAAATGGGTCTTCGAACAGTATGACCATATGGTTAGAACAAATACCGTCTGCCCACCAGGTTCTGATTCTTCTATAGTAAGAATCAAAGGTACAAATAAATCTATTGCCATGACAACAAACTGCAATTCAAAGTACTGTTATCTCGACCCGTTTACAGGTTCGATGATTGCCGTTGCAGAAAGTGCAAGGAACCTTGCGTGCTCGGGAGCAATGCCTATTGCAATCACAGACTGTCTTAATTTTGGCAATCCCGAAAATCCTGAAATCATGTGGCAGTTTAAGGAGTCTATTGCAGGGATATCAAAAGCTGCAAGCTTTCTAAATACCCCCATTGTTAGTGGAAATGTGAGTTTATACAATCAGACCGAATCGGTTGCTATATACCCTACCCCTACAATTGGCATGATAGGTCTTATTGAAGATTCATCAAAAATAGTTAATCAATGGTTTAAAAATGAAAATGACCTAATAATACTCATTGGAAATACCCATGAAGAGTTTGGAGGCAGCGAATTTCTAAAATTGCTCGATAACAACAATGATTACAAACCACCTAAATTAAATTTAGAGGCAGAAAACAATGTTATAAAAATATTATTGGAATTGATACAAAATGGTATAATAATATCTGCACACGATATTTCAGAAGGAGGCCTGATCACGGCTATTGCTGAGTCATGCTTTACACCTGATGGTCCGGTAGGTATCAAAATAGGAAATCCACAAAAAAGTACAATTACTGAGGACGCTTTCCTATTCTCAGAATCTCAGTCAAGAGTCATTATTTCTTTAGATAAAAATAAGTTAAAAGAATTTGAATCTACTTTAAATAAACAAAATATAGAATATTATCTACTTGGAAGTGTCGGGGGTCATAAATTAACAGTAAATAACATTATTGATATCCCGATTATAGATGTTTTTAATGCATGGGATAAAAGCTTTGTTAAACTATTAGATAATAATCATGGCTAAAATTAGAGAAGAATGCGGCGTATTCGGTATATTTGGTCATCCTGAAGCATCTAATATTACTTATCTGGGACTACATGCGCTTCAGCACAGAGGACAGGAAAGTGCTGGTATCGTAACGTCTGATGACGGTCTGTTGTATGAACACAAAGAGATGGGGCTTGTGTCAGATATTTTCACTGAAGAGGTTATTACAAAACTAAAAGGAACAAATGCAATTGGGCACGTAAGATATTCCACGGCGGGAATGAGTCATCTAAAAAATTCTCAGCCGCTTGTAATAAACCACTCAAAAGGACAGCAGATAGCCGTAGCCCACAATGGCAATCTTACTAATGCCAGAACCCTTAGAGAAGAGCTCGAATCAGAGGGGTCTATATTTCAAACTACAACAGACACCGAAGTGATATTGCATTTTATCGCAAAATCAAAGGAACAATCACTTGAAAAAAGAGTAATAGAATCGCTGCTTAAATGTAAGGGCGCTTATTCATTATTATTCCTCACACATGATTCCATAATAGCATGTAGAGATCCGTTCGGATTCAGGCCTTTAGTTTTAGGGAAACTGGGAAATTCATTTATCGTATCTTCAGAATCCTGCGCATTCGATCTGATAGAAGCAGACTTCATAAGAGAAATTGAGCCCGGTGAACTAATAATTATAAATAAAGATGGGTTACAATCATTTATGCCTTTTCCCAATACCGGGCATAAACACTGTATTTTTGAGCATATATACTTTGCCCGGCCAGACAGTTACCTTTTCGGAGACAATGTATATAAAGTAAGAAAAGAGTTTGGCAAGCAGCTAGCAATAGAACAGCCTGCAGACGCCGATATAGTAATCGCTGTTCCTGACTCAGGGGTACCTGCTGCTATGGGATATTCTGAGCAGTCCGGACTGCCTCTTGAACTAGGCCTGCTTAGAAGCCATTATATGGGCAGGACATTTATCGAGCCAAGGCAGGTTATAAGAAACTTTGGAGTAAAGCTTAAACTAAACGCTATAAGAAGCGTAATTGATGGAAAGAGAGTAGTAATAGTTGACGATTCAATAGTAAGGGGAACTACAAGCAGGAAAATAGTAAAGATGCTGCAAAATGTAGGTGCAAAAGAAATACACATGCGTATAAGCTCTCCGCCTATGAAATTTAGCTGTTATTATGGAGTCGATACCCCTAATGACGGAGAACTCATTGCTAATTCTCTTTCAGTTGACGAAATTAATAAATACATAACCTCTGATACTTTGGGTTATCTAAGTCTTAAAGGGCTTCTGGAAGCGGTAGAAAGATCCAATAAAAATACATCCGGCTCAAACTTCTGCAATGCATGTTTTACCGGATCTTATCCGGAACAGTTAGTAGATAAAGCAGACAAGTTACAACAACTTCATCTTTTTGATAGATAGATTGAATTTATAAACTTCAAAAAGTTACCTAATTACTGAGCATCTACAAACGTCCCCTTTTATTTATATTTTAAAATATAAAATGAAATACCCAAGATTCTGGCCCTGATATACAGCACATAATAGCAACAATACTGAATATTATTAGGGGATGAATGAATTTTTGAATAAATGAAAATGTATTCCTGGGTTTGGTGTTTTAAAAAAATGGATGAATTAAATTATTCCCGGTGGTGGAATAATGAAAATCTAGTTAGAGAATTTGTGATAGTTGTATTCTAGTGCATCAAAGAGGGTAACTTCTTCTATTTGTATTCCTTATGTCCAATGACAAGACCTGACACGGTTATTTTGTGGTGAAATACTTGCCAGACTTCACCCGCCAGAATTTGTGATGACCCCTGACCAGCTGAGAAATATCAACACTTCACCAGGGGGCGGCGGGACCATGATTAGCATTGGTGAGATTAACGTGAGTGGAGTGCAAGACCCCGAACGTGCAGCTGACCTGGTTGAAAAGAGAATTATTGAGAGTGTGGACAGGGGTCTGATTCATCAAAAGATTTTACAGATCAATAACGGAAGGGGTTTTTAAATGCCTGAGATAATCGGACTGGTTAACGTTAATATAGAAATGTCAACAGATTTGAAAATAAACTTTATAAAATATCTTCCCTCAATATATAACCTGTCACCGAACCTCTTTCCAATAGAAAGTTTAAAATGACAAGAATTTGATTTTTTATCTGTTTAGATGTTTTAACTTTTTGACGATTGTTTAAAATATATCTTCTAACTATATTTTCAATGTAAAAGATTGTATCTATCTCTAATTCTTTAGTAAACAAGGTTTGATTTTTCTGCAAAATACTACTTATCCAAAATACTCCATCCTCCATAAAATTACTCCCAATATCATTGAGTAGCTTTGAAAGAGAATATAAAACAGCAGGGTGATGGCCAATATCTTCTGAAACTTTTTTAAAGAATAATTTCTCCCTGTCTTTTAGAGTATGCCATTCTTTTGCATCCTCTTTCCTGTATGGCCATGCCAAAAGATAGTTATACACGATTTCTTTAGTGTAACGATGTGACCTTTCTTTCTTACAAATCTCAACTATCTTTGTGTAAAAAGCATTCCAAACAATCCAAAATTCTTCATATTGATTTAGTATGTCTTCGGCACTAACAAACTCACTAAAAAAATCAGCTATATCTCTTGAACTGCTAAAATCGTCTAGAAAAGGTTTTAGATATGTCTCAATTTGTTCTTTTCCGGATGTTAAAATGAAGTAAGCAAATTTTTGTAAAAATCTATGCTTGAGGGCATTATCTGTTCTATCATCATTTATGAGTAGTTCTTTTGAAAAAACAGGGGAAATTAGATTTAAGAATATTTTGTGATCTTCATATTCTGTTTTTAGAGGTAATAACTCGAAAGCAGTTGTTAAAGTTTCTAAATCTAACTTATCCAAGTTGCTCAATTCATCATATGTAATGTTGTTTGAAACAATTTTATCTATTTCATTTTTGTATTTCTTTAGAAAAGAGTTTGATACTTGAGCCATAGAAAGTTGATAAACATTTTTATTATAATTCTCTTCTTTAATTTCATCCCATAAGTCGTCATATTTAGGTTTTAAGAATAGATATCCTAAAAATATTGAATGTGCATCTTCAAAACTTGCTTTCCATAAATGATGTAAGATTGCACCAATTGAATAGTCAGATAACTTTTGATGCATTCCAATAGGGTAAGTATCAAACAATATAAGCAGTAATATCGTCTTTATTCTCCCCCTGTCTTGAGGAAATGGCTTTATTAATAATGGCAATACATTAACTGCCGTATTTACGCCATCGGAGATCTGGTATTGATAATACTCCTGAAGTGGCCATGTGGCATATTCTATTATGATCTCTTTGCAAAACTCCTTTTCCTTGGCATCCAGTTGTTCAAAATAGTCACGAATTAAAACAGAACAGGTATATGCAGGAATTGATTGGTTGACCAATGAAAAGTTTTCTTCTTTGCTGTTTTTTAATCCTTCAATAATTTCCTTTGTTTCTGTGATTACCAACTGTGGATTGCTTTCGTATTGTTGATATTTTTTGTACTTATCTTCCTTTCTCTCAAACCTGTATTTTGACCACAATTTCAATGGAGAATATTTTATAGGCTCTGAGCTTCTCTTTATATATTCTTCACTATACTTTTTCAATTCAGGATCAATTTCTGGATTAAAACTTATGAAAACTTGCCCTTCTTTCTCCTCAGTTGTAGGTTTCATTTTTCTTCTATCCATTCTCGCTAAAAATAATCTCCATATTTTATCAGATTCGGTTTCTTTGGATTTGTCTGGAAGTTGATCGTAGTACTTATCAAATATCTTCCATATGGCATTCTGCCTCTGTTTTACTTCATCTTCACTTTCTTCTTTACTTTTAAAAAACTGATAATTAAGTGCCAAATGCTCCAGTGACATTCGTCTATGTTTATCATCACAAGTTTTAATCCTTTCATTCTGATAGATTTTATCCTGGAAATTAAGGCCATAACCCATAAACAAGTAACTCTTTGCAGTTTGATCAATCGCCATCCTGCTGGTGTCATTAAGAATAAACTCTTTTGTTCTAAAAAGTAATTTAGCGATATCAAAAAGCCCTGAAGGTTGAGCAAGAACTACACTTGTAACTACGGCAGTTATTGAAGCGGATTTTGAATTTTCGATAAGATACTTACAACAACTAGCCAGATTTTCTTTTGATACTGATTTTGCATATTCGAGCATCCATTTTTCCAAAGCCATATGAATTGATTCAAGAAGATACGTAGAAACTTGTGTGCCTCTATACATATTCCATAGCCTATTGCTTATATACTGTTTTATCGATTTCGTCTCATCAATAAAAACCTCTACTTCTTCAACTTCATTTTTAATATTGGATTTTGAATAGCACTCAACAGTTTTGTTTGTAAAAGTCAAAATAAAATCAATTGTCTGTTTTGGAGCGAAACGTAAAAGCTGGAAGATAGGGGTTTGTAATGCACTTGCTGGATGATAATCAAGATGATTTTCAGGGGTTATGCAAAAATACTGTTCAACTTCAATACCGGCACCTGAACGCCAATCTGTTTCATCAGGTATTTGAAACCAAAAGAGATCAGCTAAACGAATCACATGTTCGGGGAAATTTTTTGCTATATCAAAACTATCTAAAGCTGATGATAGAATGGTGTGAATCAATTCATAAAATTTACTTCCATCATCAGTATCCTTGTTTAATACTACATAGTTAAAGATTTTTGTTAATTCTTCCTTTATTTCAAATGATCCATTCAAAATAGTACTTATCATTAGATTTTTTGTTTCATCACGAGAACGATACCCAAAACCACCATTTTTTGTGATTTCATCATAATAGAATAATGCTATTTGACTTGCGTTTTTCGTTGTTTCTCCTTGCTTGTTTTTATTATTCCAATCACCAAGCAATGGAAGAATGGTATTCATATGTTTCAAACCTAATTTTTTTTTGTGCTTGTTTATGAAATCTATTACGCAATCCCACCCCTTGCCTTTTGGTCTTGGAATAAAAGTCCTTAATGCAATGCCCTCTGTTTTAGAGATACCAACAAAATTTAGAAAGTTTTCATCAATTTCTTTGCAAGCAATCCTAAGTAAAAAAACAGTTTTTAGGAGTAATTCTTGCTCATCTTCTAAAAGCTTATTTTCAAATATTTGGAAAAATTTTTCTGAATAGTCAGATAGTAATACTGATACTATAATTTCATCTTTCCAATAGCTTTCTATTCCTGCATTGCTAATAGTAGCCTCAATTAAAGTTTTAATATCTTCATTTTTAACAAGAAGTTTTTCTGAAAGCCAATTTCTGAAAGCTCTGCGAATCGGCAAAGAACATCCTATATCTGTGTAAAAATTCTCGTAATCTTCAGATTTGTGAAAAGCTCTTTCTATTGATCTTTCTAATGCCCATTCTTCATAAATATCGTGAGTAATGAAGTATCCACCAGCATTAGAATCATATTTTATAATTTCATCCAATTCCAATTTTTGGAGTATTTCATCTTCACAATCATCAGCTTTTACAAAAAAATGTCCGTCATTGGCTCTTTCCTGTGCAATTTTAATAAAACAGTTTTCTCTTTTTATGTGAGTATTGTTTTTCTGAAATGATTTGTTTGATATTCGCTTATTCCATAAGATATTTTTGAAGTCAGCATAACTTATGGTAGAACCCAAATTTTTGTAAATCTGCAAGTACTCATTAAGATAAAAAGGATTATGTAAAAGCTCATGCAATCTTTCGCTGTCTGGAAGGTTGAAATTGTATCTATCTGAAAAGTCTATAAGTTCTTTATTTGTGAGGTTTTCGATATTTAACAGCTTAAAATTAAGCTTGTAAACTTCAATAAATTGATACTTAAGATCATCTAAATAACTGTGTCTTGTTGTAAAAATAATTCTCCAACTGCTATCAAGTAGAGCAGATATAAATTCTTGAACAACTTCATGATGTCCTATTTCAGACAATTTTTCGGCTGAGTCAATTACTATAAGTTTGTCACCGATGTCTTCATATTCTTTTATGAAATTCGTTAGTGTAAAAACGCCATGATCTTTAAAAAGTTGATTGATATTAGATAAATTAAATTCTGTAGCTTTGAAAACAAAAAATGGTTTTGTTTCTTTTTCTAGATCATAAAAATCTTTTATTACAGCTGTCTTTCCTACACCAGCCTCTCCGCTTAAAATTACCAGCGAAGAAGTATGTAAAGTCTTCTTAAGGTTATCCATAACCTGAGACCTATCTATTTTGATTTCATTACTATCAAAGTATATTTTTGAGTGTATTGGTTTTAGAATTGATTCTGTGTGCAGAGTAAGTTCACCAATAAAATCAATTACACTTTTTTCGAGGCTAAAAAAGTGTTGAGCTATGTTTATGTTTTCTTCACAAACAAAGGGGGATTCAAAAAAACTTGCAGCTCTCCATTCTATTATTACATTTTTAGACTTTGCATAGGTTCCAATTTCTTTTTTGTATTTCGGGTCAGTTTTCTTTTTATCTTGCCCAAAAGCTTGATTGGTATAAAAAATGATTTTACTAATCTCTGGATGTCTGTTTTTTGCTGTATTTATAGAAGCTATAAAATCTTCTTTATGCTCTGATAATCTTGTATCATAGAATTTTGCTTGCCACCCAATTACATGACCATTTGATTCAATAGGATTTGTTTCAATTCCAGCTTGGTTTTTGTAACGAAAGATGCCGAGTGGTTTGTTAAACTCTTTACAAAATAGTAGATAGCAAAGCCATTCAAATGAGCTTTGTTCTTTGCCATTAAACTTTGCTTTAAAATTATTCCAGTTTATTTCTTGTAGTTGATTCAATTTTTATTATATCCAGCTTAAAATATCATTCGTGATAGTTTACTTATAATTTATAGGATTGACCAAGATATTAAGTAATATTTATAACAGTCAACAAATGTAATTAATGATAAGTAAGATTTGCAACTTCTATCACGAAACCTAATTTATCGGACTTATACGCTTAGTAGAATTGTTTTTGCGTGAGTTTACGAAGGTTGATATTTCGTGTGCCTGCATTTCTTCAGATGGATAAGGTAAAAGCATAATCATCATTGATCAAGAACCCTCCAAACTCAGCAACAGCATCAAAGCCAACACCAACACAAAAATAACCTTCAACCTCGGAAACGGAAAAGACACACTAGAAACAGCACCAATATGGTAGTGGAAGTATAAGAAAGCTTCTATATTTAGCGGCAATGTCGCTTAGAACACATAAAAAAATATTTAAAGAATATTTTATAAGAAAAACACAGAGTGGAAAACCCAAGAAGTTAGTTCTGAATAATATACAAAATAAATTACTCAGGATAATTTGTGGAGTGCTTAATAGTGGAAAACCATATATTGATGGATTTGTATCTATAAACCCACAACACATAAATAATAAAATCTGTGCTTGACACAGTCATGGTATTCGCAATGACCAGTAATCTGGATTCCTCTTATAGCATGATGCAGGAATAACTACTCTCTTCTGTCACTCCTGAGCGGTTGTGTCAGGAGTCTATGTATTTTGTTTTTATTTCCGGATTCCCTCTACACCTGTCCTCGAATGTTTTTATCGGGGAAACATTCGGGAATGACAAGTGATTAGTAATGATTAATTAATTTCAGACAATCTTTTTAACACTTCTAACATCCTCGATTTGTTGTCTGAAAGTTCTTTGAACTTATTTTTTTCTTTTTCGACAATTTCTTTAGGAGCTCTTTCTATAAACTTTTTATTGTTTAATTTGTCTTCAATAAACTTAAGATCAACATCAATCTTAGATACTTCTCTGTTTATCCTGGATATTTCACTATCTAAATCTATTATTCCCTCAACAGGCACAAATATCTCAACTCCGCTAAGTACCTGTGTAACACAATTTTTAGGTTTTTCATCCCCGGTAAACTCAACCGAGTCGACACCCGCAAGCTCATATATAAAATGTTTATTGTCACTAATTAAATCATGAGTTTTATCGCTGTCTGGGTGAATTAATATTTTTATTCTCTGTGCAGGCATAACCCCAAGCTCTGCCCTTATATTTCTAATCGATACTACAATCTGCTTTAAAAACTCTACATATTTGTACTCTTTTAAGAATACCTCTGATTCATTAAATGTGGGATATGCACTTACAACAATGCTTTTTGTAATTTCACCAGTTACACTTTTTAAACTGACTCTAAATTGCTGGAGTCTATTATATATTTCTTCGGTTATAAAAGGAGTAAATGGGTGCATAAGTTGCAAAGACGATGTAAGCACCTTTACTAGGAGGTCTTGAGTAATCTGTCTTTCTGTGTCGTCTTCTGATCTTAGTTTTGACTTAGTAATTTCTATATACCAGTCGCAAAAATCACCCCATATAAATTGATAGATCTTATTTGCAACCTTATCATAATCAAAATTATCGAAATCGGTGTCAGTCTCTTTAATTAAATTATTTAATTTCGTTAGTATCCATTTATCAAATATGGAAATCTTTTGTTTATCATATACAAATTCAGGGTTGTATCCTTCTAAATTTAGCATTAAAAACCTGGATGCGTTCCATATTTTGTTAATAAAGTTTCTGTATCCTTTAATTATCGAAAAAGAAAGCTTTATATCTCTTCCCTGTGAAGCCATCGCTGCTAAACTAAAACGCAGGGAATCTGCCCCATATTCATCAATTATCTCTAAGGGGTCAATCACATTTCCCTTAGTCTTACTCATCTTTTCACCCTTTTCGTCCCTTATAAGTCCGTGAATATATACATCTTTGAATGGCACTTCACCCGTAAATTTAATGCCCATCATTATCATCCTGGCAACCCAGAAAAATATGATATCAAATCCGGTAATTAAGACGCTTGTAGGATAATATTTTTTAAAATCTTGTGTTTTTTCCGGCCAGCCAAGAGTAGAAAAAGGCCATAGCCCTGAAGAAAACCAGGTGTCTAGAACATCACTATCCTGTGTTAATTCTGTATCATTCCCATAATGTTTTTTCGCGGCCCTGTGGGCAGCTTCTTCACTCAGTTCTACAAATATTTGTTCGTCCGGACCATACCAGACCGGCACCTGATGTCCCCACCATATCTGCCTCGAAATACACCAAGGCTCAATATTTCTCATCCATTCAAAGTAAGTGTTTTCCCAGTACTTGGGGTGAAACTTTATATCCCCTTTCTCTACAGCTTTTAAAGCATCTCTGGCAAGCTCCTTTGCATCAACATACCACTGATATGTTAACCTCGGCTCTATAATCTCACCGGATCTATCTCCATAAGGAACCACATGTATAATATCTTCTTCTTTTTCTAATAACCCCAATTCTTCCAAATTGTTTAATATCTTGTCTCTTGCATCAAACCTGGACAGACCTGCATATTCTTTAGGGGCATTGGAATTTAAAAATGCTGATTCATCGAATATATCTATAATTTCTAAACCATGCCGCCTACCTACCTCAAAATCATTAAAATCATGGGCCGGGGTAATTTTTACTGCACCACTGCCTTTTTCAGGATCGGAGTATTCATCTGCTATTATCTGGATTTTTCTATCAGTGAGTGGAAGCAATACAAATTTACCAACTAACTTTCTATATCTTTTATCTTTGGGGTGGACGGCAACTGCGGTATCCCCAAGCATGGTTTCCGGTCTTGTTGTAGCAACGGTTATAAATAAATCAGAGTCTTCAACACGATATTTAATGTACCAAAGCTTTCCTTTTACGTCTCTTTTATCAACCTCAAGATCAGAAACAGCAGTCCTCAGTTTAACATCCCAATTCACAAGCCTTTTATCTTTATAGATTAGTCCTTCTTTATATAAATCTACAAACACTTTTTTTACAGCATCTGACAGGCCTTCGTCAAGAGTAAATCTTTCTTTGCCCCAGTCTGGAAGCGCTCCCAATCTTTTAAGCTGATTGTTTATTTGACTGCCCGATTGTGACTTCCATTTCCATACTCGCTCTATAAATCTTTCTCTTCCCAAATCTTCTTTTGAAAGATTCTCTTTACCTAGTTCCCTCTCAACTATCATCTGCGTGGCAATCCCAGCATGATCTGTTCCAGGTACCCAAAGGCAGTCATACCCCTTCATTCTCTTGTATCTGATTATTATATCCTGAAGCGTATTATTTAGAGCGTGGCCAATATGGAGAGACCCTGTAATGTTTGGAGGAGGAATTACTATAGTAAACGGCTTATTCGCAGATTTATTGTCTGAAGAATAATACTTTTTTTCAGTCCAGTTCTTATACCACTTCTGTTCTAAGCTTTGGGGATTGTAAGACTTCTCAATCTGACTGTATAGATCTTCTGCCATCCACTTCCGTAGTAATTATAAGAGCTTTTATAAATTAAACAGTCTCAGTTTCTTGTTCAACTGGTAAAGGAACTGGAATTTGCGGAGCCTCAACTTCAATATCAATATTTCTGTACATAGGAAGCCCAGTACCAGCAGGAATCAGTCTGCCCATTATGACATTTTCTTTAAGACCCCTTAATTTATCCTCTTTACCTTCGCAGGCAGCTTCTGTTAAAACTCTCGTAGTTTCCTGGAATGATGCGGCTGACAGCCAGCTCTCTGTGCTGAGAGATGCTCTTGTGATTCCTAAAAGAAGCGGTTCAGCAGAAGCAGGTGTACCACCTTGTTGGCTTATTTTTTGATTTGCTTCAAAAAATATTTGTTTTTCGATTGCCTCGCCAACAAGAAAAGTCGTGTCTCCTGGCTCTTTAATTCTAACCCTCTTTAACATCTGCTTGACTATGGCTTCTATATGCTTATCGTTTATTTTAACACCTTGCAGCCTGTACACTTCCTGTATTTCATCTACAAGATATCTGGCCAGCGCTTTTTCACCCCTGATACTCAAAATATCGTGAGGATTAACAGATCCGTCTACCAATTGGTCACCTGCGGATACTCTTTCACCGTCTCTTACTAGTACGTATTTTCCTCTTGGTACCAGATATTCCTTAGGTTCACCCATTTCCGGTGTAACGATGAGTCTCCTTTTTCCCTTCAAATCTTTTCCGTAAGATACAATTCCATCAATTTCAGATACAACTGCAGGATCTTTAGGAATTCTGGCTTCAAACAGTTCAGCAACTCGTGGAAGTCCGCCTGTTATGTCTTTTGTTTTAGCTGTTTCTCTTGGGATTTTAGCTATGACATCACCTGCAAATATTTCATCTCCGGGATTTTTTTCTATAATCGCTCCCACAGGAAGTGAATATTGAACATGCTTACCTTCTGAATTTTCAACTATCATTGCAGGATGATAGTCTGGATTTTTTGATTCCACTACAACCTTTTTATAAATACCCGTAACTTCATCAACCTGCTCTTTCATACTTATACCTTCTTCCAAATCCTGATACTTAGCAATTCCTGAGATATCAGAAATGAAAGGTGTGTTATAAGGATCCCATTCAGCTAGGAGACCTCCTTCCTTAACTCTATCGCCTTCAGATATTCTTAATTTCGCTCCCAAAACCAGTGGGTATCTCTCTCTTTCAAATCCCTTGTCATCAATAATTGCTAAAACACCTGTTCTATTGGTAATAATCAAGTTTTTTTCTTTATTCTCAACATGTTTAACCTCAATTAGCTTAACTGTACCTTCATGCCGAGCTTCCAGTGTGCTTTCTGCTACTCTCTGACTTACAGCTCCACCTATGTGGAAAGTTCTCATCGTAAGCTGTGTACCAGGCTCACCAATTGACTGAGCCGCTATGATCCCAACTGCCTCTCCTATATTACAAAGCTTTCCGGATGCAAGATTTCTTCCATAACAAAGTATACAAACACCATGTCTTGCTTCACATGTAAGAACGGACCTGATTTTAACCTCTGAGAGATTTCCTGCTTCATCAATATCATGAGCCGCTTGTTCATTAATTTCCTGGTTTCCAGAAACTATCACTTTGCCTGTTGTAGGATCAATAATATCTTCAAGACTTACTCTTCCAAGCACTCTCTCCCCTACTCTGTCAATAACCTGACCGCCTTCAACAAAATCTGAAACAGTAATACCTTCTATCGTTCCGCAGTCATGTTCATTTACCATTACTTCCTGGGCAACATCAATAAGCCTTCTTGTTAGATAACCTGCATTTGCTGTTTTTAAAGCGGTATCAGCCAAACCTTTTCTGGCACCGTGGGTGGAAATAAAATACTGTAAAACTGTAAGCCCTTCTCTGAAATTAGATGTGATTGGCGTCTCAATAATTTCTCCTGAAGGTTTGGCCATAAGCCCCCTCATGCCAGCCAACTGTCTAACCTGTGCCTGGCTTCCTCTGGCTCCCGATTCAACCATCATGAAAATCGGGTTGGAACTAGGTCTTTGAACGTCTTTATTATCATAGGATTTTATTGTTTCAGTAGAAAGCTCCTCCATCATCTCAAAGGCAACTTCATCACCTGTTTTTGCCCAAATATCAATAACCTTGTTGTATCTTTCTCCATCGGTAATGAGACCCTGTGAATATTGATTTTGTACTTTAACTACCTCATTATTTGCTTTTTCAAGCAGTTCTTTCTTTTTTGTCGGAATTATCATGTCATCAATTGAAATAGAAATACCAGCACTTGTAGAATACTCAAAGCCCAGAGTTCTCAGCCTGTCTGCAAGAAGCACTGTGTTTTTGCCGCCTGACGTTCTAAAACAGGTATCAACCAATACCTCGATAGCTTTCTTTGTCATTACCTTATTTATAAGATCAAACTCTAAGCCTTCGGGTAAAATCTCATAAAGGAGTACCCTGCCAATGCTTGTGTCGTAAAACTTGCCATTTAAATGAAATTTAATTTTAGAATGTATCGCTACTACTTTTGCATCATATGCAAACCTTACATCATCTATTGAGTAAAATGTTTTCCCTTCACCTTTTTCATAAGGGATATCCCTTGTCATATAATAAATACCGAGCACTATGTCCTGGGTAGGGAGAATGATAGGTTTTCCATGAGCAGGTGAAAGTATGTTGTTAGTAGACATTACAAGGGTTCTACACTCTGTCTGCGCCTCGAGTGAAAGCGGTATGTGGACTGCCATCTGGTCACCATCAAAATCCGCATTATAAGCAGGGCATACAAGCGGGTGAATCTTAATAGCTTTATCTTCTATTAAAATAGGTTCAAATGCCTGGATACTGAGCCTATGTAGTGTAGGAGCTCTGTTAAGTAGTACCGGGTGTTCCTGAATTACTTCGTCTAATGCGTCCCAGACAATTGGAGCCTCCTGTTCAACAAGCTTTTTAGCTATCTTAATAGTCGCAGCCGCGCCCCATTTTTCCAACCTTTGATAAATGAAAGGACGGAAAAGTTCCAGAGCCATTTGTTTTGGTAAACCGCATTGATGAAGCTTTAGATCAGGGCCGACAGTAATAACGGACCTGCCAGAATAGTCTACCCTTTTCCCCAGCAGGTTCTGCCTGAATCTTCCCTGTTTACCTTTAATAATATCACTCAAACTTTTTAGAGGCCTATGATTATGACCAAGAACTGGTCTGCCTCTTCTGCCGTTTTCAAAAAGTGCGTCCACTGCTTCCTGAAGCATTCTTTTTTCATTTCTTACAATAATGTCTGGCGCTCCAAGTTCTAATAATTTTCTTAGTCTATTATTTCTATTTATTACTCTTCTATATAAATCATTGAGATCAGAAGTTGCAAACCTACCTCCATCCAAAGGTACAAGAGGTCTCAGATCAGGCGGCAATATAGGAATTCTTATAAGAATCATCCACTCTGGTTTGTTTTTCGAATTCTTAAATGCTTCTACTATACGAAGTCTCTTCGACAGTCTTGCCCTTTTAATAGGAGACGATGTTTCTTTAAGCTCTACTCTTAATTTCTCAGACAGCTCAACAAGGTCTATCAATTTGAGCATCTCTCTAATTGTCTCAGCTCCCATCCCTACCTTAAAAGACATACCGTATTCTTCTAAAGCCCTTCTATATCTTTCTTCACTTACAGTTTCAGCAAATTTAAGAGGAGTCTGCCCAGGATCTGTTACAACATAAGATTCATAATACAAAACCTTTTCAAGATCTTTGAGTGTCATATCCAAAAGCATACCGATTCGGCTTGGAATGGATCTTAAAAACCAGATATGAGCCACGGGTGAAGCAAGTTCTATATGACCCATTCTTTCCCTTCTAACCTTAGTTGTAATTACCTCTACGCCACACTTTTCACAAGTATGCCCTCTGTGCTTAAGCCTTTTATACTTTCCACATAAACACTCGTAATCCTTAACAGGACCGAAAATTTTTGCACAAAACAGCCCTGTCCTTTCCGGTTTAAAAGTCCTATAGTTTATAGTTTCTGGTTTTTTAACTTCTCCAAATGACCATCCTTTAATTTTTTCAGGAGAAGCAATTGATATTTTTACCGAAGAATAATCAGAAGGATTTTTCGGTTTTTCAAATAATGTGTCTATATCCATACGATATTAACCTCCAATCAAACGATAAATTCGTTTGATTAATAGCTAGTTTCTTCTTCTTTTAATTCTATATCCAGACCAAGCGCTTGCAGTTCCTTTTGCAACACTTTAAATGATTCGGGTATTCCAGGTTCAAAATTCATATTACCTTTTACAATGGAATCAAAAACCCTTGTTCTGCCGATCACATCGTCTGATTTGACGGTGAGAAATTCCTGCAATGTATATGCTGCACCGTATGCTTCTAAAGCCCAAACTTCCATTTCTCCCAGTCTCTGACCCCCAAAATGAGCTTTTCCGCCCAATGGTTGTTGTGTAACAAGAGAATAAGGACCAATGGCACGTGCATGTATTTTTTCATCAACCAGGTGATGAAGTTTTAACATATACATCACACCAACTGCAACTTTCTGATCAAAAGGCTCCCCGTTTCTACCATCAAACAGTATTGTTTTTCCATCAAGTGGAAGACCCGCTTTTTTAAGCATTGCCTTAATTTCAAATTCTTTAGTACCGTCAAACACAGGAGTCTTAACCGGTATGCCTTCATCATATTTTTTAAGCAGTTCCAAGACCTGGTCATCTTCAAGGTCGTTTATATGTTTACTAAGATGAGGTTCATCAAATATATCCATCAGTTTACTCTTGAGAGCTTGCGGACTATATTCGCCTTGTATATATTCGTTAATCTGATTTCCTAATTCTTTAGCAGCCCAGCCAAGGTGAGTTTCTAATATTTGACCAACATTCATTCTGGAAGGAACACCAAGAGGATTAAGTACCATGTCAACAGGTGTACCATCAGGCAAGTAAGGCATATTTTCAACCGGAACTATATTTGAAACAACTCCTTTATTACCATGCCTTCCAGCCATTTTATCTCCAACTGAAAGTTTTCTTTTTACTGCCACATATACTTTTACAACCTTTAACACTCCGGGGGGCAGTTCATCAGGTTTGGATAATTTGGTAAGCTTATTATCATAAACCATCTTAATTAAGTCTGTTTGCTCAAGTGTCCTCTCTATGACTTTTTTAACCTCAAGCTCTATACTGTCACTTTCTTTAACACTTATATCAGCCATCTTCTCAAATGGTATTGTATTTAGAATCTCCTCAGCAATAACGTCGCCTGGCTTTAAAACTGCTCTTCTATTTACATTTAGTTTTGATGCCGATGTTTTACCTTCAAGTTTAGACTTAATCTTATCTAAAGAATCTTCTTTAAGAATCTTTATTTCGTCATCCCTGTCCTGTTTTAGCTTAGTAACCTCAAAGTCCTCTATGCTTTTTGCTCTTTCATCTTTTTCGGCAACCCTTGATACTAGCATCTTTACATCAATAACAGTACCGTTTACTCCCGGGGAAGCTTTCAGTGAAGTATCTTTAACATCACCAGCCTTATCTCCAAAAATTGCGCGGAGCAAGCGCTCTTCTGGAGAAAGCTGAGTCTCTCCCTTGGGTGATATTTTACCAACTATAATATCCCCTGCTCTTACTTCAGCCCCTATTCTAATAATCCCACTCTCATCTAAATTTCTTAGAGCATCATCACCAACGTTTGGAATATCCCTTGTAATTTCTTCTTTGCCCAGTTTTGTCTCTCTCGCTATACACTCAAATTCTTCAATATGAATAGAGGTAAAGCTATCCTCTTTTATCAGTCTTTGACTAATCAAAATAGCATCTTCAAAGTTATATCCACCCCATGGCATAAATGCCACTAATGCATTTTGACCAAGCGCTAACTCACCGTACTGCGTAGAGGGACCATCAGCAATAATTTGTCCTTTTGTAATTCGCTGCCCTTTATTCACAATCGGAATTTGATTCCAGCATGTGTTTTGATTTGATTTTTGGAATTTTAATAAGTTATATAAATCTACTCCAGCTTCTTCGTCATAACTTTCTTCGATTCCTCTAATTACAATTTTTGAAGCATCAACAAACTCTACTACACCTTCTCTTTTAGCTATAACGGTAACTCCGGAATCTTTTGCTACAATATTTTCAAAACCTGTGCCCACAAGTGGGGCCTTGCATTTAATAAGAGGTACAGCCTGCCTCTGCATATTTGATCCCATAAGAGCTCTGTTAGCATCATCATGCTCTAAAAATGGTATTAACGATGCTGAAACTGATACAAGCTGTGAAGGTGATACATCCATTAATTGGACATTTTCAGGTTCTGTTATCAAGAATTCACCCTTATGCCTTGAAGAAATAATGTTTGATTTAAATTTTCCATTTTCATCTATTGGAGCATTTGCCTGTGCAATAATATACTGCTCTTCTTCAAGAGCATTCAGATATCTAATCTCTTTTGTAACTATGCTATCTTTGACTAATCTGTAGGGTGTTTGTATAAATCCATGATCGTTTATTTTTGCATATATACTCAGGCTCGATATAAGACCAATATTGGGTCCCTCAGGGGTTTCAATTGGACATATGCGTCCATAATGCGAAGAGTGCACATCTCTTACCTCAAATCCGGCCCTCTCTCTTGTCAGGCCACCGGGACCAAGTGCGCTTAATCTTCTTTTGTGTGTAATTTCAGAAAGTGGGTTTGTCTGATCCATAAACTGAGACAACTGACCTGTAGTAAAAAACTCTTTTACTACTGAAATTACAGTTTTAGGAATAACAAGTTCGCTTGGCATCAAATTCTCTACTGCCTGATAGCCCATCTTTTCCTTCACCGACCTTGCAAGTCTCTCAAGACCATGATAAAAACGATCTTCCACGAGTTCACCAACTGTTCTTACCCTTCTGTTTCCCAGATGATCTATATCATCAGTTGTGCCCCTACCACCTCTCAAATTTAATATATATTTAACAGACTCTAAAATATCTTCTTTAGTTAGAGTCATAGTTTCTTCTGTGATACCGTGATTTAACTTATAATTAATCTTTAATCTGCCAACCTGAGAAAGTCTATAAGTATCAGGATTAAAAAACATGTTATTGAAAAATGTTTCTGCAACGTTATATGTCGGAGGATCGGTGGGCCTGAATTTCTTATAAATATCAATAATTGCTTCTTCAGTTGAATTAACTTTATCAACTAATATTGTATTTCTAAGAGATGACACAACTGAAATATTATCGATAAAAAACACCTTGAACTCTTTTACACCTGAACTCTTTATCAGGTTTAATTTTTCTTCATCAATTTCTTCGTTAAAATTTAAAATAATTTCATCATTTGCATCTTTTAATTCATCAGCAGAAATCCTTCCGATTATATCTGTTGGTAAAATTGGTATTTTACTGATACCAAGAGAAATAAGTCGTTCGATTAAGTTTTTTACAAACCTTCTTCCTTTTTTCATAACTACTTTGGACGTTTTAGGATCATGGATATCCATAGTGGAACGCTGATATGTCAACAATTCCGGATCTACAGATTTTTCAGCATCTTCACCATCCAAATAAACTGTTTCAGTTGGATAGTAGTAATACATAATTTCTTTGTTGCTGAGTCCAAGCGCTTTTAGCAGTACAGTAGAAGGAAACCTTTTTTTTCTGTCAATTCTTACCTGAAGCAAATCTTTTGCGTCAAACTCAAAATCCAGCCATCTGCCGTCCTGCGGCACAATTCTGGCAGAGTAAGTAGACCTGCCTGTGGTTGTGTCTTTAGCTGCCACCTGATCGAAAAATACCCCTGGTGATCTGTGTAGTTGATTTACTATTACCCTTTCTGTTCCATTAACAATGAAAGCCCCATTTTCGGTCATTAGAGGTATTTCACCAAAATATACTTCTTGTTCCTTTACATCTCTTATAGTTTTATCTTCGTTGGAATCTTCAGGAGTTTCCCAAATAACAAGCCTGAATGTTACGTACAACGGAGCTACATATGTATAGCCCTTAAGCCTGCATTCAAGTGGTTCATGTTTTGGCTTTTCAAATCTATATTTAACATACTCAAGAGATGCCTTTCCGTTGTAGTCCTCAATAGGAAAGACAAGATTAAAAGCTCTCTGTATGCCTTGGTTAGACAGTTTATCATATTCAACATCCATCTGAAGAAATTCCCGATAAGATTTTAACTGAACATCCAGTAGATGCGGAGTTTGTAAAATAGGCGGTATCTTTGAAAATGATTTTCTAAATCTTACCGAATTTAAATCATTTAAATTTTGATCCAAATCTACACACCTCCCTTTTTAGTTTTTACTTTAAAATAAAAATATTTTGTAGAATGTTTTTGCAATATAGTTATATAAGATTGAATTAGCTCAGTTCAACCCCAGCTCCAGTCTCTTCCAATCTCTTTTTAATATTTTCAGCTTCTTCCTTTGAAAGACCTTCTTTAACTGATTTTGGAGCAGATTCAACAAACTCTTTAGCCTCTTTTAAGCCAAGAGATGTTAATTCTCTTACAGCTTTAATTACCTGAATCTTGTTATCACCAATTGATTTCAATACTACATTAAATTCAGTTTTCTCTGCACTATCAGCCCCCGCCGCATCATCCGCAGCTCCTGCAGGAGCAACCATTGCAACCTGAGGTGCAGCAGCCTTTACATCAAATTTTTCTTCAACTTCCTTAATTAGTTCAGAAAGCTCAAGCATAGTTGAATTTTCTAAGTAAGTAAGTACATCAGCCCTTTTAACTTCAGCCATTTTTATTTCCTCCTAAGCCTAAATAAATTTTATTTAATAACAATTTTGTAGCTTTTTATTCAGAATCCTTTTTATTTTTAACTTCACTTATTGCATAAACTATTTTTGTCTTCATATTTTTTAAAGTAGACAGAAAATCCGAAAGCGGACTGTTTAATAAACCAATAAATTGACTTAACAAAACTTCTCTAGATGGAAGTTTTGAAAGATTTTTAATATCGTCTACACTTACTACACTACCGTCAACAATACCCCCTTTAAGCTTAACCTGCGGAAGGGTTTTAATAGATTCCACAAACGCTTTTGCAACTGACACAGGATCTTCATCACAAATAGCAACGGCAGTTGGCCCTGTAAACATATCAGCAATTTTTTCCACATCGCTTCCTGAAGCCCCATACTTTAGCACAGAGTTCTTAACAACTGAAAATTGAGCATTTGCTTTTTTAACACTCTTTCTAAGCTCCTGAATCTCTTTAACAGTCAGTCCTTTATAATCTAAAACAAATACAGAAGATGCGTTTTTAAACTTTTCTCCGTACTCTTTTGCAAGCTCCATTTTGTCTTGTTTACTAAGCATGTAAATACTCCCAAATTTTAAGTCTATGCAGCAAAATCAAATGTTTTCAACTGGTCTTTTACATCGTTTACATCTACCTTTATACCAGGTCCCATTGTGTTTGAAATCACTATTTTTTTAAGATATACACCTTTTGAAGCCGATGGCTTCATTTTTATTATAGTATCCATTAGCGACAAGAAGTTTGCTTTCAGCTTTTCAGCCGGGAAAGAAACTTTTCCAAATGGTGCATGAACAACACCGCCTTTATCGTTTTTAATTTCTATTCTTCCTGCTTTAGAATCTTCAACAGCTTTTTTAACTTCAAATGTTACTGTGCCTACCTTAGGGCTTGGCATTAGACCTCTGGGACCAAGCACTTTACCAAGTTTACCAACAGTACTCATAATATCCGGAGTTGCGATAGCAACATCAAAGTCAAACCAGTTTTCATCTTGTATTTTTTTAACAAGATCCTCTGCGCCTACAATATCGGCTCCAGCATCTTGGGCTTCCTTTACTTTCTCACCCTTTGCAAAAACCAACACTTTTATATCCTTGCCTATGCCGTGCGGCAGTACCTTCGCTACTCTTAATTGCTGATTTGCCTGCCGGGGATCAATACCAAGTTTAATTGAAAGCTCAACCGTTTCGTCAAACTTTGCAACCTTTGTTTCAGAAATAAGTCCTAAGGATTCATCAACCCCATAATATTTATTATTTTCTACTTTTTCTTTGGCTATATTATAATTTTTCCCTGATGCCATTTCTCACTCCCAATATTTTTTAGTTACGTTACATCCAACCCCATACTTCTTGCCGTCCCTTCTATTATCCTCATAGCCGATTCTACAGTATCGGAATTTAAATCTTGCATTTTTATGTTAGCTATATCTTTAATTTGATCTTTTGTCACACTCCCGGCTTTAATTCGCGGAACTTCTGCCGACCCCTTTTTTATATTTGCAGCTTTTTTTAACAGATAAGATACAGGAGGTGTCTTTACAATGAATGAAAATGACCTGTCAGCATACACTGTAACCGTAACAGGCAGTAGATCCTGAGAGTTAGATGTTTGAGCATTGAATGCTTTGCAAAATTCCATAATATTAACTCCCCTCTGACCCAAAGCAGGTCCTACTGGGGGTGAAGGTGTAGCTTTACCCGCTTCTATTAACAGTTTTATTTGCCCTACTTCCTTTTTCATAGTTACAATTTCTCCACTTGATTAAAGTCTAATTCAATTGGTGTTGTCCTGCCAAATATTGTTACGAGCACCTGAACTTTTGCTTTATCATGATTCACATCCTCTATTACTCCAGTAAAATTTGCAAAAGGTCCTTCATTTACCTTAACGGTCTCTCCTTTTTCATAAAAGATCTTTTGTTTAGGTTTCAGGCTTCCTTCTTCTACCTGAGTTTTAATCTTCATTACTTCATTTTCGCTTATATCCGGCACGGAATTGGGGTCAACATTACCATCCTTCAACTTTCCGCCCACAAAACCGATAACTTTTGGAATATTTCTTAAAAAATGCCACGTTATATCATTCAGTTCCATATTTACTAAGATATATCCGGGGAAAAACTTTCTTATTGAAGTTTTTCTCTTCCCGTCCTTTGCAGCTTCAATTATAGTCTCGGTAGGTATTAGCACCTCGGATATAGAATCCTCGAGATTCTCTATTTTAGCCCTGTCATTTATATAGCTTTTTACTCTATCTTCAAAACCTGTATTAGTATGTATTACATACCAGCGTTTAGACATAATCAATTTATCTCCAGAACATCTATGCTAAAACATATTTAACTATCATAGAAAAAAGTGAATCTACACCGAATAAAAAAATTACCAGTACTGCAGATATAAAACCTACTGCCAATGTAGATTTAAGCGTATCATTTAAAAAAGGCCAGGTAATTTTTGTCATCTCTACCTCTACATCTTTTAAAAAATCGGTAGTTCTGCCTTTAATATCGTTAAATTTAATCATGATTTTATATTATATATATACTCCAAATCTATTTTATTCAGGGCAGGAGGGAGTCGAACCCCCAACCGCTGGATTTGGAGTCCAGTGCTCTAGCCAATTGAGCCACTGCCCTTTTATTTTGTTTCTTTATGTAAAGTATGTTTCTTGCACCATTTGCAATACTTATTAAATTCTAACTTTTCACTATGGTTTCTTTTGTTCTTAATTGTAGAATAATTCCTTCTCTTACAATCTCCACAAGCAAGCGTCACGTTTACAGTATTATCACCCATTTTGCTCTCACTCCAAAATTTTAGTTACAACGCCAGCACCTACGGTTTTGCCGCCTTCTCTTATTGCAAACCTCAACTTCTCTTCCATTGCCACTTCTGTTATTAATTCCACTTCCACGTTTATATTATCCCCAGGCATTACCATCT